>JAUZQU010000060.1 GCA_030950835.1 Mariprofundaceae bacterium
GCTACTACAGTGGCGTATACTTTGGCAGGCGCGGATGTTGGCAGCTTTGTTTGTGTGGTGGTGACGGCGGATGATGGTGTTGCCGCTGCGGTAAGTGCGAATAGTGTGACTGCGATTGTTGTGAAAACGAATGGGCCAATACCTGCAAATGGTAGCCCTTATGCAGCCACGACAAATGAAGACACACCGCTTACTATTCCATTGGCAACCTTGTTTACCGATAATGTAGCTGGGCCAAATGCTTTAAGTATTTCGAATGTGGGGACTGCTTCTATTGCAGGCAGTACGGTTGTGATCAATGGTACGAATGTCGAGTACACGCCGTTGGCAAACTGGAACTCTGCAGGTACATATTATGCACCTGATGTGCTGGCAGCAGGCACGATAGGGGCGGATTCGTTTACCGTGAGCGTCACCGATGGTATTATTACTTCGACATTGACGGTGAATGTGACGGTGAATGCAGTAGTCGATGTGCCTGTGCCTGTGGCGGATGTGATTACCGTGGTGGTAGGTGGGGCGGTTGATGTGTTTGCCAATGATAGTAATGTTGACCCAGTTTCCCCTGTGACTGCACACGTTATCAATGGTTCTTGGAAGTGGGCTCCAACTTCGGCAACGGCAGGAAATTATGTCTATGACTCTACTGTGATGCCATTTTTTGATTCAGCATTGAATACTTCGGGAGCAGCGTGGCCTGCAGGAGGAGTGTTAAGTACAGTCGGTTCTACAGCGAAAACCTATAATGTTGAGTATAAAATCGCTCAAGATGGAACAACGGAAGGCTGGAATGTGATTAATTATAATTTGGCATCGACATATGTTACATGTGACTCTGGTATTGCTGGGAGTACAGCAAATGCTCCTGCAGTTAGTTTGTTTGAAGATTATGGTATTGTACCAGGAGATGTGATTAAGATAAGAACGACGGGCTACTTCCATGCATCAATCTTTAGTTATGGTGCTATATCTACGGGATTAGGTGGCGTTTTTTCAAGTATGAGCACTATACCTCAAGACTGTGCAGTGTTGGGAGATAGGTTTGAAACTACAGTGGGTGATGCCTTGACTTCAACAGCGTTGCCGCATGGTATTGGAGGCAATACTTTCACTCCTCAAGGAGTAGCATCTAATGGCGCTCCTCAAGCACCGAATTCGTTTGAGGTATCGCCAACATTTGTTGAATCATTACCAGCTTGGGGTGGTACAGCACCAGATTTGGCAACAGCGGTAAATAATATGCTTGCAAATAATAGAAAAGAATACTCTGTTACAGTGACAGTTCCTGATCCGAATAATGCGACCAACAAAGTATATTTGTACTTTATGACACAAGATGCCGATAAAAGTGATAATGGGGCAACTCTGAATAGTGGTACTGCTAATTGGCCTTTGAAGATTGAAATTATTAAAGTATCTAATACTATAACTGCAGATATTACAGTAATCCCATAATCTTGGCTCTTACCAATTCTAAGTGGGTAAACGGTGCTAACATCTTAAGGTCTATCTTAAGGGGTCTCTTAAGGGGTCAGAGCCCTTTAAATAAGAGTCTAGGTGTGTTATGCTTGGGTCAAGGAGGTGACTATGCCAAGAAAACGTCGTTTTTATGTTGCGGGTATGCCAGTTCACGTTGTTCAGCGGGGGAATAATCGTGATCCGATATTTTTTGATGATGGTGATTATCGGGCGTATTTATCATGGTTAAAAGAGGCTGCATTGAAGTACCACTGTAAGATTCATGCCTATGTTTTGATGACCAATCATGTGCATTTGTTGGTTACGCCAGAGGATGAAATGGGTGTGAGCCTTATGATGCAGTATGTTGGAAGGTATTATGTGCCGTATATCAACCATAGTTATGGGCGGACAGGGACGCTTTGGGAGGGGAGGTATAAAAGCAGTTTGATTGATGCGGACGCTTACTTTTTGACGTGTAGCCGATACATTGAACTTAACCCTGTACGTGCTTTGATGGTGGCGCATCCTAGGGAGTATGTTTGGTCCAGTTATGCTGCGAACGGGGAAGGAAAGCTTGATGAGGTAGTGACATCACACGCCTTATACCATGCTTTGGGGGCAACAGATGAGGAGCGGAAGTTGGCTTACGCAGCGTTGTTTTCGGTGCATATTGAGGCTGCTGAACTGTTGGATATTAGAGCATCTTGGCAGACAGGAACGCCGCTTGGGAATGATAGGTTTCGGGATAAAATTGAGGGTGTTCTGGGTAGGAAAGTTGGTCAAAGCCGACGAGGGAGACCGTCTAAATCTTTAAAAGGGCTCTGACCCCTTAAGAGAGAAGTATTTTTTGGAACTTTATATGGTGACAATGTCTGATATAATACGCCATTGATGAAAACTTTGGAGCAATCAATAACTGTGATGAATACAGCGAAAGAACCTGAAACTACTGACTTTATACCTGCGTCAGCACTGTTAGCCGCAGTGGAGAAAATTGCTCAAGAGGCTGGGAAAGATATTTTATTGCCTGCATTTATCAGCCAAAGTGCTGCTGAAAGCATGAAAGAGGATGGTTCCATTGTCACGGAAACCGATCAGTTGTGCCAAGATTTTTTACAAGAGCGGTTGACTGCTTTAGCCAGCGACATTGGTTTTTTAGGTGAAGAGATGGCTGAGCAGGATCAGTTGGCATGTCTGATTCAAGGTGAACAAAGTCGGTTTTGGTGTGTAGATCCACTGGATGGTACAGGTAATTTTGCCAATCCCATGCCGTTGTTTGCCATATCCATTGCTTTGATTGAACATGGGCAGCCAGTGTTGGCATGTATTTACGACCCTGTGCGTGATGAGATGTTTTCTGCGGTAGCTGGTCAGGGTTTTTATTTCAATGGACAGAAAAAGACGCAAGCAGAAGTAGGTAAACCTTTGGCTAACTGCATTGGTTTTGTTGATTTTAAACGTTTAACACCTGCTTTGGCGAGCCATGTGGCAACGCAGCCGATTTATCGTAGCCAGCGTAATATTGGGACTTGCGCCTTAGAGTGGGCATGGTTGGCAGTGGGTAGAGCGCAGTTTATTGTGCATGGTGGGCAGAAATTGTGGGATTATGCTGCTGGTGCTTTGCTGGCAGAAGAATCGGGTTGTGTGGTCAGTGATTTTGAGGGTAAACATCCGTTTGCCACCGCTAAAATGAGTTGTTCTATTTTAGCAGCAGCACGACAAGAGCAACATCAGGCATGGCAAAAGCATATTCAAGCAGCGTGTTGAGCGGTTTACTGTTTGACCTTTAAAGCCGAAAGCTTACCCTCCCGCTTGTGAAAAATAACAACCCTTTACAACAAGCCATTGATATTTGTGCCGATGATATGCAGCGCGTGAACGCCTGTATTCACGATAACTTACAATCGGATATCGCGATGATTCCTGCTGTAGGACATTATATTATCAACAGTGGCGGCAAACGTTTGCGCCCCTTATTAAGCTTACTCACGGCAAAAATGTTTGATTATCAAGCACAACGTCATATCCCTTTGTCGGTGGTGGTGGAGTTTATTCATACCGCCTCTTTGTTGCACGATGATGTGGTGGACTCTTCTGATTTAAGACGGGGAAACCCTTCTGCCAATGGGGTTTGGGGCAATCAAGCCAGTGTGTTGGTGGGTGATTACCTTTTTTCCCGTTCGTTTCAAATGTTGGTGCAAGATGATGACATGCGCATGTTAAAATTGATGTCAGATGTGACCAATGCCTTGGCAGAAGGCGAAGTATTACAATTATCGCGCACATTTCATTTGGCGATGACTGAAGATGAATGTTTGGAAGTGATTGAACGTAAAACTGCGGTATTGTTTGCAGCTGCAGCAGAAGTTGGAGCTTATGTTGCTGGGCAGAGCGATGAAGTGGTGAAAAGTATGGCTGAATATGGCATGTGTTTGGGTGTGGCGTTTCAATTGATGGATGATGCTTTGGATTATACCGTGGAAACTGAGCAAGCAGGTAAACCAGTAGGGCATGATTTAGAAGAAGGTAAGATTACGTTGCCTTTGATTCATGCGATGCACCAAGATGCAGCGTTGTTAGAGCGTGTGCATGTGATTGCTGAGCGTGAAACGGAGCCTTATCAGGGAGATGATAGGAGCTGGGTGCGTCAACGGGTGTTGCAGTATGGTGGGGCTGATTATGCGATGCAAAGAGCGCAAGAGTATGCCGATAGAGCGAAAAAATGCTTGCCCAATACGACCAATACGACGATTCGCCAGCTTTTATGTGACTTGGCTGACTTTTCTGCGCAAAGGACAGTGTAATGTGGGCGATTGTTGGCTGAAACTTGCAATCTAGGCATGGCTTGTCTATGTTGGTTTGGTGAGAAATAAACTGGGAATGAACTACAGGGAGTATGAAAATGGATATTGATTTTACATGGTTAGAAAACAACTTCTTTAATACAAAATTGAATGAAACACAACGAAACTTGATTGCTTCGATGATAGAAGTGCAAACATATACTGCAAAACAGGTGATTGTGGAGCAAGGTAGCATGGGTCATGCTTTGTATGTGATTCAGCAAGGTGTGGCAAGCATTGATTGTAGTAATAATGGTGAGTCGATTCGTGTAGCTACGGCACATATAGGTGATTTGATTGGTGAGATGAGCTTTTTGACGGCAGCAGAAGTCAGTGCGACAGTGACTGCGTGTGAAGATTGTGTGATTTACAGATTATCACGGGCTACATTCAGTGAAATGATGAAACAAGACCAAGAATTGGCGTATGCGGTATTTGCCCACTTGTTGAACCATACTGCAGATGTGATTCGTCATATGAACCAAGAAAAAGCAGCTGTACAACATTATATGTCGGGTAGCCGTTTTTAAGTTTTGATGTTGCTTGATATGCAATGCCTTTTTCAAGCCAAGCCTTCTCGGGCTTGGTTTTCTTTTGCTTTGGTTTTGACGCTGGAGGCTGGTTAACTGGTGATGAAAGGTGAATTTCAAGCGATTGAAGCGTTATTCCGAAAACGTGTGCCTTTTTGCCATGAGACGACGTATTTAAGCAATGGTGATGATGCTTCTGTGCATGATATTCCTGCTGGTTTTAGCTTGGCGATCAGCACAGATACTGCGGTTGAAGGTGTGCATTGGCCAAGTGATATGCCATTGGATGTGGCGGCGAAAAGAGCGGTATGTGCGGCGCTTTCAGATTTGGCAGCGATGGGAGCAAAGGCGTGCTGGATTTGGCTTTCAGTGGTGGCACGAGATCAACGCGCTTTGCAGGATATGAGTGATGGTGTGGTTGAAGTATGCCAGCAATATCAGCTTGAACTGGCAGGTGGAGACACGGTTTCTGCGGCAGTGAACATGTTGAATGTTACCGTGGGAGGTTTACTGCCACAGGGTAAAGCCTTGAGCAGGACAAAAGCGCTTGTGGGTGATGACATTTGGTTGTTGGGTGATGTGGGTTTATCGGCACAAGGTTTAGAACAATGGCTCAATGGAGATTCGGCAGGAGACTGCATAACTTTTTTCCAACATATTCAACCGCAATTGGAACAAGGTGAGGCATTGTTGAATATGGGTGTATTGTGTTGCATGGATATTAGCGATGGTCTTTTACAAGACGCTTCCCACCTTGCCGCAGCGTCTCAGGTGGGCTTGTGGATTGAGCAAGAAAAACTTAAAAGATTAAAATGTTATGAAAAAACAAGCCTGTCCAAGATGTTGGCTGGTGGTGAAGATTATGCGTTGTTGTGTACTGCGCCTGTGCTGATGCGGCGGCAGCTTCTGCAACTTCAAGCGCAACGTATTGGCAGTTGCCACGTGGGTAATGCGGTCAAACTGATGCATCAAGGGCAAGAAGTGAAATTGGAGATACAAGGTTATGACCATTTTGCCTAAGTTGTTTGTATTACGCTTTTTAGCTTCAGGTTTGGCCAGCGGATGGCTGCCCAAAGCGCCGGGAACATGGGGTAGTTTGGCGGCACTTTTTCCTGCGTATTGTATGTTGCTGATGGCGGATGTGTGTTTATTATGGTGGGCAAGCTTGGCGGTGAGTGTGTTGGGTTTTGTGGTGTGCTACTTTTTGTTGCCAGCGCTTGTAGCCAAGGGTGAAGACCATGATCCAGGCTGGATTGTGATTGATGAGTGGGCGGGGCAGTGGTTGTGTATAGCAATTGTGGTCAGTTTTTTTCCTACAGCAGATTTATGGCTGGTATTGTTGTTGTCTTTTGTCTTTTTCCGTGCTTTTGACATCATCAAACCTTTTCCTATCAAACAGCTTGAATCATGGGGTGCAGATTGGTTTTCTATCATGTTTGATGACCTTGTGGCAGGTGTGATGGCGGCGGCGGTTGTGCTTGGTGTGTTGTTGAGCCTATGAACAGCAAAGACATTGCATTATTATTAACGCAAAGTTTACAAGCCCAAGGCTGGAAGATTCGTTGTGTAGAGTCGTGTACGGCAGGGGCATTAACGGCGGCGATAGGGCAAATTGCTGGGGTTTCTAGTGTGCTGGATCGCAGTTGGGTGACCTATAGCAATCAAGCTAAAATGGAAGAAGTAGGCGTTGCTTCGTCTTTGTTGGATGCGTATGGGGCAGTGAGCCAAGAAGTGGCTGAGGCGATGGCAGTAGGGGCTGTATTGGGTTGTGAAACGGATACTTTAGCTGTTGCGGTGAGTGGTATTGCAGGGCCAGCAGGTGGTAGCGTGGACAAACCCGTAGGTACGATTTGGCTGGCGATTAAAGCACCACATCAAGTGGTCAGCACACGTTTACTGCAGTTACAAGGCGAACGCACAGACATCCAACAACAAGCAGTAGCGCAAGCCTTGGATTTTGCGCTGGATGTAACGCGAAGCGCTGCAAAGTGATGCAGAATCGTTCTAGTATTCTTCACCAAGCACGTTAATCTAGCACCATGCCAAGTCAGGATTCATATAACGCACCTTTTGTTCACTTACACACACATTCGGATTATTCCATGCAACGCAGCACCGCCAAAGTAAAAAAAATGGTGGACTTGGCTAAAAAACAGCAACAGCCCGCGATTGCTTTGACGGATTATGGGAATTTATTTGGTGCCATTGAGTTTTATAGTTATGCCATGCAGGCAGGTGTAAAACCCATTCTTGGTTGCGAACTTAATCTCTGCGACGACCATCTCAAGCGGGTAAGCGAAGGGCCTCGCCGCCCTGATTTTCCGCGCATTGTATTGTTAGCCCGCAACAATGTGGGTTGGCATAACCTGATTAAATTGGTGTCGATAGCTTCGTTGGCGGGTTATTATTATGAGCCGCGTATTGATAAAACTTTATTGGCACAATATAGCGAAGGTTTGATTGCTTTATCTTCAGCGGATGCTGGGGAAGTGGGCAGAGCGTTGATGCGGGGTGAGGCAGAGAAGGCGAAAGACTTGCTGGACACATATAAAAATATCTTTGAAGAAGACTGTTTTTATTTGGAGTTACAACGCCATCAAATACCTGGTCAAGAAGATGCAAATCAAGCCCTGATTCGCTTGGCAGCGGACAACGCAATACCTTTGGTTGCCAGCAATAATAGTCATTTTTTGTTTGAAGAAGATAAACAAGCTTATAAGGTATTGGATGCGTTGCGTGATAGTGCAACATTGGATAGGGATGATTTAACACGGGTAGAAGATGAGCGTTGTTTAAAGTCATCTGAAGCCATGCAACGCTTGTTTGAAGACATCCCCGAAGCCTTGGATAACACGGTATTGATTGCGCAAGCCTGCAATGTGGACTTGCAGTTTGGCAATTACCAACTGCCTGACTTTGAAACCCCTGATGGCTCTGATTTGAACGCTTATATGGGTGTATTATCCGAAAAAGGCTTGGATAAACGCTGGAATGCGATTCTTTTGGGTACACCAGCAGCGCAACGTGCCGATTATGATGCGAGATTGAAGTTTGAATTGGATATTATCATTCAAATGGGTTTCCCCGGTTACTTTTTGATTGTATCTGATTTTATCATTTGGGGTAAAGAGCAGGGTATTCCTGTAGGCCCAGGGCGTGGTTCAGGTGCGGGTTCTTTGGTGGCGTATGTGCTTGAAGTGACCGACCTAGACCCCATCAAATACGGGCTTTTGTTTGAACGATTTTTGAATCCAGAACGGGTCTCTATGCCCGATTTTGATATTGATTTTTGCCGAGACCGCAGGGCAGAGGTGATTGAATATGTCACCCATAAATATGGCGAAGATAAAGTGGCGCAAATCATCACTTATGGCGCGATGAAAGCCAAAGCGG
>JAUZQU010000061.1 GCA_030950835.1 Mariprofundaceae bacterium
CGTTGATTTCAGTAACAACGCCAGCGCCAACTGTACGTCCACCTTCGCGGATTGCGAACCTAAGTTCTTTATCCATTGCGATTGGTGTAATCAATGTAACATCCATAGAGATATTATCTCCAGGCATTACCATTTCCGTGCCTTCCGGCAATTTAACAGAACCCGTCACATCCGTTGTACGGAAGTAAAACTGAGGACGGTAACCGTCGAAGAATGGAGTATGACGTCCGCCTTCTTCTTTGTTCAAAATGTATGCTTCTGCTTGGAATCTAGTGTGTGGTTTGATTGAACCTGGCTTAGCCAAAACTTGACCACGTTCAACATCTTCACGCTTGGTGCCACGAAGAAGTGCGCCGATGTTATCACCAGCTTCGCCACGATCAAGTAGTTTGCGGAACATTTCAACACCAGTACATGTAGTCACAGTTGTGTCACGAATACCTACGATTTCAATATCGTCAGCTACGTTCAAAACACCTTGCTCAATGCGACCAGTTACCACTGTACCACGACCAGAAATCGAGAACACATCTTCAATCGGCATCAAGAAATCTTTGTCCACTTCACGCTTAGGTGTCGGGATAAACGTATCCACAGCTTCCATCAATCTATGAATCGCTGGAGCACCAATATCAGAAGTATCACCTTCCAACGCTTTCAATGCGGAACCAATGATTACAGGCGTGTCATCACCTGGGAAATCGTAAGAGTCAAGAAGCTCACGCACTTCCATTTCAACCAGTTCCAACAATTCTTCATCATCAACCATGTCAGCTTTGTTCAAGAACACAACCAAATGAGGAACATTAACCTGACGTGCCAACAATAAATGCTCACGTGTTTGCGGCATAGGACCATCTGCTGCAGATACAACAAGAATACCACCATCCATTTGCGCTGCGCCAGTAATCATGTTTTTCACATAATCAGCATGACCCGGGCAATCTACATGTGCGTAATGACGTGCTTCTGTTTCATATTCAACGTGTGCAGTTGAGATTGTAATGCCGCGCTCACGCTCTTCTGGGGCACCATCAATATCAGCGTAATCTTTAAATACTGCTCCGCCTGTTTCAGACAAAACCTTGGTGATTGCTGCTGTTAATGTTGTTTTACCGTGATCCACGTGACCAATTGTACCAATGTTCACATGCGGCTTGTTGCGTTCAAACTTTTCCTTAGCCATAACTAAACTCCTAACCTTTTACACTTGCAATAATTTCTTCTGTAATGTTACGCGGCACTTCTTCATAATGCACAAACTGCATGGTATACGTTGCCCGACCTTGTGACATCGAACGTACGTTTGTTGAATAACCAAACATTTCTGACAATGGAACCTCAGCATCTACGCATTTGGCAACACCACGGTCACTCATGCCTTGAATCTTACCACGGCGGCGATTTAAATCACCAACGATATCACCCATATAATCTTCTGGAGTAACAACCTCAACTTTCATGATTGGCTCAAGAATAACAGGTCTACATTCTGCACAACCTTTGCGGAAACCCATAGAGGCAGCAACTTTAAACGCCATCTCGTTCGAATCCACATCATGGTAAGAACCATCTACCAAAGCAACTTTAATGTCCACCATAGGGTAACCAGCCAAGACACCATTACTCATGGCCTCTTCACAACCTTTACCTACTGCAGGAATATACTCACGCGGCACTACACCACCACTAATTTTGTCTTCAAACTCAAAACCACCACCTGGTTCCAAAGGTTCAATTTCCAACCAAACATGACCAAACTGACCACGTCCACCTGATTGACGCACAAACTTACCTTCAAATTTACCTGAACCACGAATCGTTTCACGGTATGCCACTTGAGGTTTACCAATATTCGCATCCACATTAAATTCACGGCGCATTCTATCTACAAGAATCTCTAGATGAAGCTCACCCATACCTGAAATAATGGTTTGACCTGTCTCTTCATCCGTTTTAACACGGAAAGAAGGATCCTCTGCTGCCAACTTACCAAGACCAACACCCATCTTCTCTTGGTCAGCCTTAGTTTTAGGCTCAATGGCTACCGAAATTACTGGCTCTGGAAACTCCATACGCTCAAGCACAATCGGCTCATCCATATCACAAAGTGTATCACCAGTAGTGGTCGATTTAAGACCAACAGCTGCGGCGATGTCGCCAGCACGAACTTCTTTAATCTCTTTACGGTCATTGGCATGCATCTGCAAAATACGACCAATACGCTCACGCTTGTTTTTCACTGAGTTCAAAACATACGAACCTGACTCAAGCACGCCTGAATATACACGGAAGAAGGTCAAGACACCCACAAATGGGTCCGTCATCACTTTAAATGCCAATGATGAAAACGGTGCCTCATCAGAAGCCTCTCGTGTATCTTCTTCATCAGAATCCATCTTAACGCCATTAATCGCAGGCACATCTACAGGTGCTGGCATATAATCAACCACTGCATCCAACAAAGTTTGCACACCCTTGTTTTTGAACGCCGTACCACAAAGCACAGGGATAATCGAAATATCCAACACAGCCTTGCGAATCGCTGCTTTTAACTGCTCAATAGGAACGTCTTCACCACCAAGGTGTTTTTCCATCAATTCTTCATCCACCATAGACACTGCATCCATGAGGATTTCGCGGTATTCATCGGCTTGATCTTGAAGCTCAGCAGGGATATCTTCAATCGAATAATCCGAACCCATCTCTTCGTCTTTCCAGACGAATGCTTTCATACTTACCAAGTCAATCACGCCTTTAAAGTCTTCTTCAGCACCAATCGGCACATTCAAAGGAACAGCGTTATGACCAAGCTGTGCGCCAATTTCATCTACTACGCGAAAAAACTCAGCGCCAGTTCTGTCCATCTTGTTGACAAAGGCAATACGAGGAACGTTATAACGATCTGCTTGACGCCAAACTGTTACAGATAGCGGCTGAACACCACCTACTGCACAGAAAACACCTACTGCACCATCAAGCACACGCAAAGAACGCTCTACTTCAATCGTAAAGTCAACGTGACCAGGTGTATCAATAATATTCACATGATGATCAGACCAGTGACAGGTTGTCGCTGCTGATGTAATGGTAATACCGCGTTCTTGCTCTTGTTCCATCCAGTCCATGGTTGCCGCGCCATCGTGAACTTCACCGATTTTATGCGAAACGCCAGTATAAAAAAGAATACGCTCAGTAATGGTAGTTTTACCTGCATCAATATGTGCCATGATGCCAATATTACGTACGCGCTCAAGTGGTGTCTGTCTAGCCACGAATGTCTCCTTTATAACCTAAACTGTTTAGAACAATTAAAATATTTCTCTAACTACGCCTGCAAAAAGCAGGCTAAAAATCTTACCAGCGAAAGTGTGAAAACGCCTTGTTGGCTTCAGCCATTCTATGTGTTTCATCACGTTTCTTAAATGCGCCGCCACGTTCGGACAAAGCATCTACCAATTCATTTCCCAAACGTTCAGCCATAGTTTGCTCAGAGCGCTTGCGCGAAAAATCAATCAACCAACGCACAGCCAACGATGCCTGCCTACGATCAGATACTTCAATCGGCACTTGGTATGTAGCTCCACCAACACGGCGGGACTTCACTTCAACCAAGGGGCGAATCGCTTCTAAAGCACGATGAATCACATTCAACGCATCTTCGCCTGTCTTTTTAGCAGCAAGCTCCATTGCACCATAAACGATTGCTTCTGCTTTTGCTTTTTTACCATCCAACATAATTGCGTTTACAACCGTGGATACTTTAGTGTCACCAAATTTTGCATCTGGGGTAATCGGGCGACGGGTAACTGGACCTTTACGTGGCATTTCTAAATTCCTCTCTTACTTCGGACGCTTAGCGCCATACTTCGAGCGAGCCTGTTTACGGCCTTCAACACCCGTAGTATCCAGCACACCACGTAATACATGATAACGAACACCTGGCAAATCTTTTACACGTCCACCACGAATCAGCACAACACTATGCTCTTGCAGACGGTGACCTTCACCTGGGATATAAGCTGTAACTTCATGACCATTGGTCAAACGCACACGAGCAACCTTACGCAAAGCCGAGTTAGGCTTTTTAGGGGTTGTAGTATAAACACGCGTACAAACACCGCGACGTTGCGGACATGCTTGCAATGCTGGAACTTTATTAATCTTACGCTTGTCAGTGCGCGACTTGCGAATTAACTGGTTAATTGTTGGCATCGTTTCCTCTTCTCACTATCCTCTATGCAAACGCTTCTTTACGATACGCAGCTTGCGAGGGCGGCGAAACATAGGGGCGGACTTTTTATCTGTCAATCTTTTTTTCAACGCTGCATCTTCTTGCTGCTGCATTTCACGCTTTTTCCCAATAGATTCAACAAAGTACGTCAAGTTGGCAATCATCAGGGAATATAACGTAATGCCAAACACCATGGTTAATACTGCCACAATACGCCCGCCAGACGTGATAGGCACGATATCACCGTAACCCACGGTAGTCAGTGTGACAAAAGCCCACCACAAACCATCACTAACTTGCCCAAACGCAGGATTATGCCCACGTTCCAACAAAAACACACTCGCACCAAACAAAAACACCACGCCAAAAATCAAAGCCATCGCCGCCGGCAAGCTTTCGCTGGACAAGACCAGCATACGAATCAGTTTCTGTTGATTGCCTCGAATCAAGGCTGTCAGGCGCAACACAGGTGCAAGCCCTGCTACTTTAAATGCCACCAGCAAACGCAATGCAGGTGAGGCTAGTAATACCACCAACGCCAAGTCCAGCCAATTTGCCCTGAGATAACCAGCACGATCATCTGCAACTTTCCAACGTACCATAAACAGAATCACAAACACCAGCAACACCAAGAAACCTGCCCAAGCAGGTGCTTGTTGCCAAAGCGACAGACCCACTGAAAGCAAGGTCACCAACAGCAACCCCCCGTCTAATAGACGTTCCAACAGGCGTCGGCGGGTTGTTTGTTTCATCTGTTACGAAGATTTTCCAGCTTTATGGCTAAAGTATCCCGCCAATGATACCAATAAAATACCTGCACCCATGTACAAAATATCAAGTGGTTCATCAAAGGTAACGTGCAACACCTTTTTGAAAAAAGCTACAATCAGAATCATCAAAATCACTTTACCCAAACGATCCTTCAAATCATCCAGCGTATTAATGACTAAAATATTGCTTGCCGTATCTTTACCATGCGCCACTTCTATTTTAGCAATAAACAATTCATAAAGACCCAATGCAAAAATCAACAATACTGTTGCCAATAAAAAATCATCGACTGCTGTGATGATATGGCTGACTGCCCGCACATGAAAGTCTGGGTATGACACACCAAGAAAGGTCATCTTCACATAATCTATGGCTAAATGCACCATGTCTGCGGCCGACAATAAAAATAGCAACACCATCCCAATAATGGATGAAATCACTGCCAATATCACCACATACCTTGAATTCCACAACATTTTTTCAAACAATAACTTCATCTTCACTCCTCATTTCTTCCATCTCAGCAACACATGGTTGCTCACGCCAATAAATCACAAACGCAAAAACCTTGCCATCATTTCAAACCTGCTTTCCAACACTTCCCTAGCGCACCAACCGCGCCGCTGCCACCAACGCCGATTCATCCACTACTTTTTTATCAATTTTACAATATGCAGCCTGCTCTTCTTGGATAATCAATACTTCCTCTACCCCGTTAAACGCTAACAATCGTTGCGTTAAATGTTCCACTTCATCTTGGTTGTTCACTTTTGCTTTTAAAGTTAACGTGGCTAAATATGGAGGGTGTGCCATAAACAAAGCAATCAACCACCAAACACCCAGCAGCACAAAGACCACCCAGAATACCTCGGCAAAGTTCTCAACTACAGGGTCATACAGAAATCCACCCAACATACCGCCCAAAAATGCGCCAAAGAACTGACTCGTATTAAACACCCCAATGGCAGTGCCTTTGGCGCCTACAGGTGCATATTTGGAAACCATGGATGGCAAACTCGCTTCCAAAGTATTAAAACCAATGAAAAACAACAATAACCCTGCACCAACCCACCATAATGAGTCATGCATAGTGGCAAACAGCAAACTCGCTGCCATCAGCAAAGCGATAGACAACAAAAACACCTGTTTCATCATACGTTTGGCTTCGGCAATGATAATCAGTGGAATCATCAAGACAAAAGCCACCAGCATCACTGGTAAATACAACTTCCACTGTTCCGCTTGGGCTAATAACTCATGCGCAGGATTTGCCAATACCAAGGGTAATACCACAAATAATGCCATCAATGCCATGTGTAATAACAACACCCCAATATCCAAACGTAATAAGGCATCATGTTTCAATACATGTTTTAACATCCCAGGCGTTAACTCACTATCACTATGATGTGAAGATAATACAGGGTCTGGCACCACAAGATACAATACCAAGATAGAAATCAAAGAAAACACAGCCATCAAATAAAAGATGCCCGACACCCCAACCCAAGCATCTAAAATCGGGGCAACTGCCATAGACACCGCAAAGGACAAACCAATCGTAATGCCAATGCTCGCCATCGCTTTAGTGCGATGTTCTTCGCGGGTTAAATCTGCGGTTAAAGCAATGATTGCCGCAGCCACTGCGCCTGAACCTTGGATAATCCTACCCAACAACACACCTTCAATCGAATCCGACATCGCAGCAATCACACTGCCAATAGCAAAAATCAACATACCCAGAGCAATCACAGGTTTACGCCCAAATTTGTCCGACATCATACCAAAAGGAATCTGAAACAAGGCCTGCGTCAAACCATAAGCACCCAAAGCAATACCCACCAACCTAGGATCGTCCATAGCGCCTTCTAAACCATAAGCATAGGTAGAAAATACAGGTAAAATAAGGAATAAACCCATCATACGCAAAGCAAAAATGCTGGACAATGCACCTACAGATCTACGCTCTAAAGCATTCATACTGGATTGATTCGACTTTCTCATAACACCCGCTGACCTTTTACAAATATGCACACAATCCTACTGCTTTGCACCTTATTGTCATTGTTTCGACTTTAATCCGACATAAAGTCTAACTGATGATGCGTCAACAAACGCTGAATACCTGTAGGAATGGCATAATCTGCCCGATTATTCGCCCACCTACCTGAGCCTTGCGGCACCGTTGATTGCTGAATCAACTGCAAGTGCAAACGCCTATGCGTCAGTACATGTAGTATATCGGCAGTTTTTTCTGGTTTTTTGTCCAATTCCACGATGGGTGGTGTCCATAAACCTGCCCAAATGCCCGAATCAGGGCGCTGTTGCAACCAAATCCCTCGCTTTGCGCACAAAAACAACTGCACTTGCCAGTATACATCCTTACTTTTGGCTTTCTTGGGCTTTTTCTCAGGGGGTGTAAATGCAGATAAACACCATTCAGATACAGGACAAGCCGCACAATTCCGCTTTTTGGCTTGGCAATGTGTTGCCCCAAGCTCCATCAATGCCTGATTCCACATGTCTGGTCTATCGACATCCAACATCCACGTTTGCGCAATCTGCCACAAGTCTTTATCGTTATAGGTTTGATGGTTCCAAGCTGAAAACACCCTTTTCACATTCGCATCCAACACAGGACTAGCTTGCCCAAAACAAAACGCGGCAATCGCACCTGCTGTTGAGCGACCAATGCCAGGCAGCTGCATCATCACTTGCATATCTTGCGGAAAAACACCCCCATGTTGTTGTACAATCCGAATCGCCGCAGCATGGATAAACCTCGCCCTACGGTAATAACCCAAACCCTCCCACTGCTTGAGCACTTGATCCAAGTCTGCAGCGGCAAGGCTTTGTATATCTGGAAAGTGTTTAAACCAAGCTGCATATCGTGGTAGCACTGTTTTGACTTGGGTTTGTTGCAGCATGACTTCAGAAATCCAAATCGCATAAGGCTGTTGCGTATGCCGCCAAGGTAAATCGCGGGCATGTTGTTTATACCAATCGAATAAGGCATGGGAAATCATACGTTGCTCATCTTCATCTTATAACGTACGGAATACGAACTTATCTTCCACCATTTCAAAGACAAAGTAAAAATGCGCCCTTTCCAAACCCCAAGCACTAGGCAGCGGCTTAAAGGGTGCCGAAGCATGAACCGCCGCCACCGCACTATCATTCAGCTGCCCGCTGGGGCTGGATTGTAAAATATGAATATTACCCAAACGTCCATTATGCTCAATGGTTACCCGCATCACCACTTGCCGCGCCTGCTGACTCAGCTTCGCCACATCTTCATGCCTAGGTCGCCATTGTTCTTCCAAGGATGCCACCAAACCTTGAGCATAAGGGGCATATTTAGCTTCCGTAGTGTTGATGCCAATGTCATCTTCTTGGGACAACATCTCTTTCATCCGTCTTTCTCGCTGGAAATCACTCGAAGTTTGGGTCAACGCCGACTTCAACGACAACAGCTCTGACATCGGAATATAAGGCACAGCGGGTGTAGACACATTCTGCTTGCTGATTACCTTATCATGTTCAGGGCGCAATAAAGATAAAGCATCATCACTCTCACGCGTCACAACACGGCTTTGTTTGGTCGTTTGCTGTTTGGGTAGCAGCGGTTTCTTAGGCATCTGCGGCGTAGGCGGTTGCGGTTTTTTTTGTTCTGCTTGGCTCGGTGTCTGCAAAGGTGCGCGTGCCATTCTGGTCATCTTATCTTGGGCATCCACACTACGCCCACTATTATTTTTATTGGCTATAGTATTACTATCACTGGGTTGTTGCTTCAATGATGGTTGCGATTCATCCAGCAATACCACATCCATAATTTGCTGCTCTTGTTTCTCAGGAATAGGCGGGTCAAACCTTTGGTAAGTAATCAACCAGGCCAACAGCAGATGCAAGGCAATCGATAACACAAAAGCCACGGAAAACCGCGACACATCATGTTTATCTTGCCATGCCTGATTCAAACTTGCAGTCGCTATCGCCATAAAAACAAAACCTCAACAGCTACGCAGCTGCTTGAAGCTTATTTACCCCTCTCTGGATACGTTTTAACGTTTCATCTTTACCCAAAAGCCCTAAAGTTGCATCCATAGGCGGCGACACAGGCACACCTGCAATCAACACCCGAATCGGCTGGGCTAATTTACCCATGTTTACACCTTCGCTAGCACAAATATCTTCAATCCATTGCTGCGCAGCTTCTCCAGACCAAGCTGCAGTCTCTGCTTTGCGCACAAATTTCGCCAACAAATCCCAAGTACCTTCTTTAAAATTCTTTTTCACTGCTTTTTCTTGGTATTCCTGAGGTGCAACATAAAACAATGCCGCCCCAGCCACCAAATCCAGCAAGTTTTTCGAGCGCTCTTGCAAACATGGAATCACCTGCAACAAAGCTGGACCATCTGTTGTTTCATAATCCAACAACCGTTGCACTGCTGGCAACAACGCCTCTGCACTGCTATTTTTGATCCAATGTGCATTGAGCCAGTCCAGTTTATCTTGGTCAAACCGCGCCGCACCTTTACCCACATGTTGCAAATCAAAGTGTTCTATGAGCTGCTCCATCGTGAACACTTCTTCATCCCCATGTGACCAGCCCAAACGTGCCAAATAGTTGTTCACTGCACATGCCAAATAACCTTTCTCGCGGTATTCTGTAATCGCTACAGAGCCATGTCGTTTCGACATCTTCGCTCCATCTGCACCATGAATCAAAGGAATGTGGGCAAATGCGGGAACTTGCAAACCAAGTGCCTCATACAACTGAATCTGACGCGGGCTATTGTTCAAATGATCCGAACCACGCACCACATGTGTAATCCCCATCTCCGCATCATCCACTACCACAGCAAGATTGTAGGTGGGTGTGCCATCTGTGCGTTGCAGAATCAAGTCATCAAGCTCCACATTAGGGAAACATACGTCACCCAATACCAAGTCTTTTACCCATGTTTCGCCTTCTTCAGCTGATTTAAAACGCACCACATAAGGTGCATCCTGAGGAATATCGGGGGCTGCAAGATGGCGGCAAGTACCATCATACATCGCTTTTCTGCCTTCAATACGTTGCTTTTCACGCATCGTATCTAATTTCTCTTTGCTACAATAACATCGGTAAGCCTTGCCTTCATCCAACAGCTGATTGACCGCCGCAATATGCTGCTCTTGTCGCGCTCCCTGATAAACAGGTTCACCATCCCAATCCAAACCCAGCCACTGTAAACCATCCAAAATCACTTGCGTAGCTTCATCAGTGGAGCGTTCTTTATCCGTATCTTCAATACGCAGCACAAACTCACCGCCAAAATGACGGGCATACAACCAAGAAAATAGTGCAGTACGCGCACCACCAATATGCAACATACCCGTAGGCGAAGGGGCGAAACGTGTTTTTACTGTCATCAGTGGCATCCTTTTAACGTCGTGGACGATAATATTGTGATTTTTGTTGCAACCAAAACTTGCGATATTCATCTTCACTTACCTGACCATCACGGTTTTTATCCATTTGAGCAAAGCGTTTCTTCATGCGGCCCATCACCATGCTTTTATATTCATCAAGTGACACCGTTTCAGACTGATTATAATCCAACTCCATAAAACGCTCAACCACCTTATCGGTAGCGGTAATCGCTGCTGCGCTTACAAAAGCAGGCATCAGCAAAATCAACAACAAGAAAAATCCAATCCTACACATAAAACCCCCTTTCCAGCCGTGACAAAACATCTGCTAGGCTTACAGTGGGCAATCATAACCGCGATTTTATCGGCTGACGAGGGACTTATGCAACAGTATTTAAATTTAATGCGTGATGTATATCAAAATGGGGCTGTAAAAGGGGACAGAACTGGCACGGGAACCAAGTCTATCTTTGGTTATCAAATGCGTTTTGATTTGAGTCAGGGTTTTCCGCTGGTCACCACCAAGAAAGTACATTTAAAGTCTATCATCCATGAATTACTCTGGTTTTTAAAAGGTGATACCAACACCGCTTATTTAAAGGAACACGGGGTTAAAATATGGGATGCATGGGCAAAAGATGGTGATTTAGGGCCGGTATATGGTTATCAATGGCGCAATTGGCCTACTCCCCATGCCCAAAACATCGACCAAATCGCCGAGCTTATCCAACAAATCAAAAGCAAGCCCAATTCCCGCCGTTTAATTGTTTCTGCATGGAATGTCAGCGACTTACCCGACGAATCTATGTCACCGCAAGCCAATGTAGAACAAGGGAAAATGGCTTTAGCACCTTGCCATGCTTTTTTTCAATTTTATGTCGCCGATGGTAAGTTATCTTGCCAACTCTACCAACGCAGCGCCGATATTTTTCTCGGTGTACCCTTCAATATCGCCTCGTATGCCCTGTTAACCATGATGGTTGCCCAAGTCTGCAATTTAAAAGTCGGTGATTTCATTCATACCTTGGGTGATGCTCACTTATACAACAATCATTTTGAACAAGTCCAAAGCCAACTATCGCGTCAGCCTCACCCCTTGCCTCAAATGCACCTCAACCCCAGTATCCACAACATCTTTGATTTCAACTACGAAGATTTTACGCTGAAAAACTACCAGTGCGAGTCTGGTATTGCCGCTCCAATTTCGGTGTGATGCAACTATAACCACACCACCTTTTGCAGTGCTGTGGTTATAGTCTGTTAGGCATATATCCTTGGTTTATGCTTCAAGCACAGGCAATACCAACTCAGGCGGACGACCTACAGCCGCTTTGTCACCATTCACCACCACAGGGCGTTCAATCAACTTAGGATAAGCCACCATCACATCAATCATCGCTGCTCGGCTTAAATCTTGACCTTGAATATGCTGCTTAAACTCAGCTTCACCTGTACGCATAAACTCCAAAGGCGCTTTGCCAAGCTTTTGGAGAATAACCTCAAGTTCTGCGGCAGTAGGCGGATTTTTCAAATACTCAATCAATTCAAAGTCCACGCCTTTTTCTTCCAACAATGCCAAAGTCAAACGTGACTTGGTACAGTTGGGATTATGATACATTTGAATCGTCATTTTAATGCCCGCAACCGCCTGCGCTATGCACATGCCCATGTTCCAACTCTTCAGCGGTTGCATCACGAATCGACATCACTTCCACATCAAAGTTCAATGTTTCGCCAGCTAAAGGATGGTTGGCATCAATCGTGATGTGTTGCTCATCCAAAGCCAGCACAGTCACCAGTTCCACGCCATGTTCTGCTTCCGCCTCAAAACGCATACCAATTTCAATCTCACCATCAAATTCAAACAAATCACGCTCTACTTTCTGCGTCAATTCAGGGTTCACTTCGCCATAACCATCTTCAGGAGACACTGAAACCACAATCTTATCTCCTACACTTTTGCCCTCTAACTCACGCTCCAAACCAGGCACCAAAGCTTCAGTTCCATGAATATATGGCAAAGGTTCAGCTTGGCGAGAAGAGTCAACCTCTTCACCTGCCCCATTGCTCAACGTATAATGAATATCCACCGCTTTATGTGCTGTAATTGTGTCTGACATCTCTTCTCTCCTTAATATTACTTCAATCTGTATGTTGCTGACCATGTTTAAATAACAAATATTGCTCATATTCAGCCATGTCCATCTTACCTAAAATAAACAACTCGTAATCCAGCAATGTGTCTGCGCTCGGCTTATCAACCGCCTGCTCAAAAAATAAATCCACCTTAGCACGACGTTGCCCTACTTCAGCAGCCGACAACTCACTTTCTCGCAACATCGCATCATCCCACCATGCTTTGGCTGTATTATAAGTCAAAACCCAACACCCCTCATATCTCAAACATACGCGAAATCATAACAGCCCAATACAAACATGCACTTAAAATTCAAATGAGGCTACATCCCCATATATCCATGTGCATCAATCCAACTTACAGAACACTACCAAGCCTCTAGTTTTACATATAGTTTATGTAAACAGGGTGCAGTATACCTATTCACATAAAAGATAATTTTCCCTGCTAATTTGCGCCGTAGCCTACTTGGCAAAAAGGGGTTAACGAAAAACGTTCCCCCGTTTTGACAAGCAAAGCGAAGGGTAAAGCAAACCATTGAGGGTAGTTTCTTTACTTCTTTCGAAGTAGGGGTTGGGTCGGGTCTATCATTATATCAAGCTAGAAAACTGCACGCTTAACTCATGGTTACATCGTGAGGAGGGAAGAAAATGGATGGTACAATGATAGACGCGACCTCCCCCCCTACCTTGGTCATGCAATATCATTTGCTCAGGTTCAGAGCAGTGTCTCTTGGCTGCGTAACACACTAAGCTGACAACTACTTTGGCAAACACCGCACTCTGTCTTATCCATTTGATTCTGATTGATACACCTGTAAAAATATACGTGCCTCAGGCAAAATATCACCTTGATGCACACAAACTTGTATCACTGAAGTAAGCAGAGGTTCATACATGGCTTGAAACATCTCATCCAAGCCCATGCTTTTTGAAGCCACCAAATAGTCTTGGTTGGAGCTTACCAGCACAGTAACGGCATCAGTAAGCTGAGATAAAACATGTAGAGCATCATCCATGCGATTCGGCCCTTCAAAATCGAAAGGAAGCAGTGCTACCATAGACACCTTTTTGCCCAAAGCTTGCAGCTTTGCACATAGTATCGGCACAACTAAGCGTCCATAGCGACCACCCAAGCTTACCAACAAGCCCACATCATCCGAGTCTCCCAAAAGAAAGCGTAGCGCATCGAAATGGATGGCCACTTGTTTTTGCGCTGAGCGTTCATGGAAAATACCTTCACCAAAGCACAGCGTATGTTCAACATGCTGCAGCTTTTGCACACTTTTTTTATCTTGATTCAATGCAATAGTGTGCATTTCAGGGTATGCTTCACCCATTGCTGACACCAATTGACCACCTGCACCACCCAAACCTATCCAAATCATCACGTTTCTCCTTGTGCAGCAAAGTATAACTCATAAGGCGTCATATAGTGTCGTATAAAAAAAGGGTCGCCATGACTCTCCTCAATACGACATCCACGCGAGTATTTTCATATTGAAGCTAGTCATCAAATTTTTTTCTGATGCATTGAATATCGCCTGAATTCAGGATCATCTCTTTTTTGATACGGCAAAGCATAGTGTCCAATCGAGTATCAAGTAGATTTTTTTGCGACACAGGTTGACGCATGATGGTTTATACTCTTTTTGAAGTAAGTTTAAGGAGAGTCTTATGACGGAAAAATTATTGCGAGAAACGTTTACAGGGCCAATGTATCTGCACTATAAAGCAATGTTTATTGCTGGATATTATATGTTTGTAGCTGTGGTTCAGCAAGTCTGCACAGGTGAAAACCCTGAGAGACAAGTTCGTGTTGGTATTTCTATTTTGGAGGTTAAAAGTTTATAATGAGTTATGATGGATATACTTTAAAACTGAAGTTTCACTGTTTTTGCGTAACTGCAAGCCTATATTCCACAAGGATGGAGTTGTTTTTGCGGTGTTTGCGTCGTTAGTAGCAAACACCCATTAAACTCAACTTTATTCCACAGGGGTTCCTCAGTGAAAAACCCCTTTATTTTTCAACAGATAAAGCATGGTAACAAGTATAGCATAAAATCGAAAATACTGAAACTTCAGCTTTAAAAGATTTACTTAAGGATTCACATAAGGAGCTGCAAAATCTTTATGAGAATCGAGAGAAGATCATAAGCCACTTACACTTCATACTGTTGAAATTAAGCTTCATGCAGCCTTTGGTTTTTTTGAGAAAGGAGGGATTTATGTGCTTTCGGGTGCCGATCCTCAAGAAAACAGAGCGTGTTTAACATTAATGACCATTTCGAATATTGCGGATATTACCGACTCTAGGCCCACGCGAAAAGTGTTGGTTTTTCTACGTAAGACTGACCTTCAAGAATGGGGGATGAAATTATTAAGTTATACCTCAGACGTGCCAATGAGGAAAATTAGGAAGGGTGATTTTGTTGCTGACGATTGGCGAAATTTTGCAACAGCTACGGAGGACTTGGCACGGGTTGGTGTTCACCTTTATGAAAGTGTAGATGTATTAAATGACTGTGTGAGCTATTGTAGATCTCAGCATAAAACAGGGAATTGTTTTGATGCGGTTGTTATAGATGGCTTAACAGCACAGGAAGAGAGCGACTTGGGTGATGGTGGCGAAGTGCGAAGTGCCTTGTCGGCTTTGGCGAAAGACTTGCAGGTTTCAATTGTTACCTCTAGTCCAACATATAAAGGGAAACAAAAACCAATGTTAGAAAGGGTATTTTAAGCATGGATATTGATGGTTGGCAATGGATTGGCTCGATTGCAGCGATGTCGTTTACGATTGGTTTTGTTGACCAAGTTCGCGTGACTTATCAAACGAAGTGTGTGCAGGGTTTGTCGTTAGTCCAATGGGTGGTGTTTGCCACTGCATCACTATTGTTTGTTGCATACTATGGGCACCTTGAGCAATGGCTTATGCTGGTCGTATCTGTGTTTGGGTTTGCCTGTTGTTTCGCTGTGGTGGTGATGATTTTCAGGTTTCGCAAAGCAGGAATGAACGATGAGTAGTTTTCACCTGTTTGCTTATCAATATATTTTGAGGCTTTATGTGTATTGATTAGCTTAATGGCGCTTTAGTGAGACATTAGATGACGCAGGAGGTGATATATTGCCTAAACATAGTAAAAAATAAATGAAATAGAATACAAGGAGGCAAGAATGGCAGTTTTTAGACCCATTGATAAAGCGGATTCAGAAAATGCGCCAAAACCAATTTTTAAATCAGCACAGGAAGAAAATCAATATTATTATAATATGCTAAACCCACAAAATGGCATGCGTTACGGCATTCCTATGTTAAATACCTTGGATCCTGATTATTATTATAAATATATAAGCTTTATGAAAATGAAAGAACAGTCAGAAGAAACATTTGATAAAATGTTGAACTGGGATTGATTGTGGAAATAAATTTAGAGGACTGCAAATGAGCAATGACAGTAACGAAGTATTATATAAAAAATATAAGTTGGAGGGGAGGCTTGATTCTAAAAAACTTTTTAAAGAAAAACACCCAGACACAGAGTATAAGGGTACAATTGCTGATGCCTTTAAAAAGCAATTCAATGTTTCAGATAATGACTATGAGCGGTATGTTAAAAAATATTGTAATTCTGATGAAAAACACTCAGAGATACAAAAAATAAAATCTAAATTCACTGGAGAAAGAAAAGGCTGGCCTGACGGTGTTGTTGCTTTCTATGACTGGTATAAAGGTAAAGGACAGGCTTGTGGGTATTGCGGTATTTCCCAAGACGAGTTATACAAACTGTTTTCAAAAGACAATAACAAAAAACTACCTTTAAATAATGCAGTCAAAAGGTCGTTTGGAACCTTGGAAATTGAAAGAAGGGACAGTGAAACTAATGAATATAACCCAGAGAATTGCATACTAGCTTGCCCGTTGTGCAACAATGCAAAAAGCAATTTAATTGATGAAGAGAATTGGATGTCACTTTTTGCCGAGCCGATGAGAGAATATTATAAGAAATTATTAGGCAAAGACTTGAAAAATGAAAAGCCTGAAAAGTTAGCGGCTAAGCCACTAAACTAAAAAGTTTATTCATAGTTGGACTAGGTATTGGGTTGCAGAATCCCATTTATTAAATGTCTTAGGAGAGAATATGGCAGTAGTAGATTTATCGGATACTTTGGTTATTGGCATTTCTGCTACAGCTTTGTTTGATTTGAGTGAGGCAGATAAAGCTTTTCGTGCAGCATTCAAAAAAGACAAAGAAACAGCTATACGTGATTACCGTGCGTATATGTTGAAGCATGAGAATGATGACCTTGAAGATGGCACAGGCATGCCGTTGGTTGAAGCTTTGCTAGGGCTGAATCAGTATCAGCCAGAAGGTGAAGCGCCGCTGGTGCAGGTGGTGGTAATGTCTCGTAACAGCCCTGAAACTGGATTGCAGGTATTACATAATATTCGCCGCAAGGGCTTGCCTATTTCGCGCCACGCATTTACGGGTGGTGAATCTGTGGTGGATTATCTGGATGCATTTGATGTGGGCTTATTTTTAACCACACGACCCAAAGATGCGCAGAAAGTTATTGATGCAGGAAGTTGTGCTGCGGCGATTCTTAAAAAGCCGCCTGAAACGCAAGCTAAGGTTCCCGCAGGGCAAGTGCGAATAGCTTTTGATGGGGATGGGGTATTGTTCGATGAGGCTAGTGAGTTGGTGTATAAAACTGCAGGTTTGAAAGCCTTTGAGGAACATGAGGATGGTAAAAAGCATGAGCCGATGACAGATGGACCTTATGCGACCTTGTTGCGTAAGCTTTCGCGTTTACAAGATCGTTTGCCGTTTAGCGTGGAGTTCTCACCTGTGCGTATTTCTATTGTAACTGCCCGAAGCG
>JAUZQU010000062.1 GCA_030950835.1 Mariprofundaceae bacterium
ACAACCAAAATCAAGTGCAACCACATGTTTCTTAGGCATAGGTGCCGAAAAAGAAGCCGCATCAAGCTGATAGCTGCCTTGTTGCCAAGTGGCAGTCTCTTTGCGGCTCACTTGCCCTACCAAATCTTTGTTTTCCAAACCTTCCCAAGTATTTGCCAGCGTAATGGCATCTTGTTCAGACATACCATCAGCAACAATCACCCCATTTTGCGTACCCGCATCGCGCAAATGGCGCACCAAAGCACGCGTATCAATATCGGCAATACCCACCACTTGATTGCTTTGTAACCAAGCCTCAAAACTCTGTTCCGCACGATAATTCGATGTTTTTCGCGCTGGCGCACGCACAATCAAACCACGCACAGACACCTTATCCGATTCCATATCCACCGCATTGATGCCTACATTACCAATATGCGGATAAGTAAAAGTGATGATTTGATCGGTATAAGAAGGGTCAGTTAAAATCTCTTGGTAACCCGTCAAAGAAGTATTAAAACACACTTCACCCACCGTATGCCCTATGACTCCAAGGGCTAGACCATGAAAAATACGACCATCAGCCAAGGCTAAAAATGCTGGAGTATGGTTAGATCGTTGGTTCATCGGAATACCTCATATACGTGTGTTTGCAAAACGGGCGAAGCATACGCATTCACCGTATTTCTGTCGAACATTGTAAAAAAACTAGGCGTATCATTGTCTGTTTTACTCAAGGTTGTTGCGCGCGTTCGTTAATAATCACCAACACACTTTGCACCAATGCAGCCAAAGGAATCGCAAAAAACACCCCTAAAATACCCCAAATACTACCAAAAAATAAAACTGCCACGATAATCGCAATGGGATGCAGGTTGACTACCTCTGAAAATAACCATGGAATCACAATGTTGGCATCAATCAACTGAATCACTGCATAACCCATGAGACTGTACATGGTCATATCCGACCAACCCCATTGGAAATAGGATAATAATACCACAGGAATCGTGACCACTGCCGCGCCAACAAAAGGAATCCATACTGAAATACCCGTCAACACGGCTAATAATAAAGCATACTCGTGACCCATCGCAAAAAAGACTAACCACATCACAAAACCAACCATGAGTGATTCCCAGAAACGTCCACGAATATAGTTGCCCATTTGAGTGTCCAGCTCAGCCCACACACGTTGCAAAAGGTTGCGGCTTTCAGGCAAGAATTGCTGCGTCCAACGCAAAATATTACTTTTATCTTTGAGTAAGAAAAAAACCAATACGGGCACCAATACCGCATAAATACCCAGCCCAATCAGATTAGGGATAGATGCCAAGGATATTTTGAGCAGTAAACCACCCCACTCCTGCATTTTTGCCGCTGCAGATGCCAAAGCTTGTTGTAAATACTCCGCATTTAAACCTGTTGGGTATTGCGTTTGTAAATCATGCAAGGTATCGCGCAATAATTGTACATAAACAGGGATTTGGGCGATTAAACGTCCTATTTGGTCAAATAAGACGGGGAATACTGCCAACATGGTGAACAATACCACCAACATCGAACCTAAACCTACCAACACAATCGCCAGCAAACGCGGCATTTTACACGCTGTTAATAGGCTCACAATACCTTCCAACACATAAGCCAAGGCAATCGCTACCAATAATGGTGCTAAAATCGAACCAAACAACATCAACAACACAAAAATTACAGCTAAACATGCCAAAAGCATCATCAACTCTGTATCTGCCAAATGTTCTTTGAACCAATCCACTACAGGGCGCATATATGCGTTTACACCGCTGCCTGATGTTGCTCTTTGGGTCGTGGGCATTGCCCTTGCATCACCAAAATCACCAACAGCACACTACTCATCAAGTGTAAAATACTGCCTAAACCATGCCAGAAGGCAAACATCCAACGCATAGAGTCAGCCTGCGCTAAAGCCGAAATATCACCCGCTTCGGCTTTAATCATTGCCATCACCGTAGCCACACCAAAGGCATTGGCTGCCACCAGCAAAACCACCAACCACAACATATACCAAGTCGAGGTTGCCACCTGCATACGATAAGCAAATACCAATGCAGCCACAGCCAATATCAACACAGCCAAGTTACACACATGAAAAATTTGCCCTGCAAGCAAACCCGCGTCTTGCCCGACCAATGTTTTAAACAATATCGGCGCAACCACATAAGCAGGCACTACCAATAAACCCAGCATCAATGCCAAGCTTAATTTAAAACCTGCAAAATAACGTTTAGAAATGGTTTTCTGCATCAACAACACACCTTACACATACACAATCGACAAAATCTCGTATTCACGCTCACCACTTGGTGCGCGTACCGTTGCCACATCACCTTCTTCTTTGCCAATCAAAGCTCTGGCAACCGGGGAAGTAATAGAAATCGTGCCATTTTCAATCTTGGCTTCATCTTCACCCACAATTTGATAGGTCACTTTCTTTTCTGTATCCACATCCACCAAATCAACCGTTGCCCCAAAGACAATCCTCTCCGCAGAAATGCTAGCAGGAACAATGATTTGCGAACGCGCCAACTTATCTTCAAGCAATTTAATCAATGCTTCATTCATGCCTTGATCTTCTTTGGCAGCGTGATATTCCGCATTTTCCGACAAATCACCATGGGCAAGTGCTTCTTCAATCGCCCCAATAATATGATGCCGTTTTTCACCTTTTCTTTCTGCCAATTCAGCACGCATAGCGTTTGCGCCATCTTGAGTCATGGGTACTCTTTCCATGATTAAACCTCACCCTTTAAATATTCTTGAATACTTCTTACCTGTGTCACATCATCATTGCTCAACATCGATTCCGCCGCAGCTAACCCACCTGCCATAGTCGTAAAATAGACAATGCCTCTATCCAAAGCAGCCTGACGAATGGATTTTGAATCGGCAATCGTGCGTTCGCCTTCGGTGGTATTGACAATGAAATTGATTTCATTGGACAACAGTTTATCCACAATATGAGGACGAACACCATCAATCACCTTGGCAACTTTGGTACAAGGAACATCAGCTTCGGCTAATATTTTACTCGTCCCCTCCGTGGTCATCACTTCAAAACCAGCTGCCACCAACATTTTCGATAAATCAACAACCCTATCTTTATCTGCATCACGCACCGAGACAAAAGCACGCCCTGAATCTGGCAAAGGCGAACCAGCACCCAACTGCGCCTTGGCAAAGGCCGCAGGAAATTCAACTGCAATCCCCATCACTTCACCTGTTGATTTCATTTCAGGAGAAAGCAAAGGGTCAACACCTCTAAATTTAACAAAAGGGACCACCGCTTCTTTCACAGCACGGTAAGTGGTGGGTTGTTTCACTTCATCAATACCCAACTCATCCAAGCTTTTACCTGCCATAATACGCGCTGCCACTTTCGCCAATGGCACACCAGTCGCCTTGGAAACAAAGGGGACGGTACGCGAAGCCCTAGGGTTCACTTCCAAGACATAAAGCGTTTCACCTTGCAAAGCAAATTGAATATTCATCAATCCACGCACCTGTAGTGCCATGCCCAAAGCCTTGGTTTGGCGTGTTACTTCTGCAATCACGCTGTCTGAAATCGAATGCGGAGGTAAACAACATGCCGAGTCGCCAGAGTGTACCCCTGCTTCTTCAATATGCTCCATAATGCCACCAATGACTACCCGCTGACCATCACAAAGCGCATCCACATCCAGCTCAATCGCTTGGTTCAAAAATCTATCCAGCAACACAGGGTGATCCGGTGAAGCTTGCACCGCTTCAGCCATATAACGCAACAAACCTGCTTCATCATGCACAATCTGCATCGCCCGACCACCAA
>JAUZQU010000063.1 GCA_030950835.1 Mariprofundaceae bacterium
AGCAACTGTTGAAAACTCCTGTTGTAACCAATATTGGTAATATCGTAAGCAATTAGAATTCCTTAATTAAGGACATAAACCGACATTTCAATGTCGTGGTAAGTAATGTTTTGCCATGACATTGAAATATGTAGTAAGTATTACTTAGTATCGTAAGCCGTCATAATGATAAGTGTTCCTTATCATGGTTTCAGATGATAAATTATCCCCCTTACCTAAGCGCCTCAAAGCCGCGCGCTTAGCTGTAGAATTGTCGCAAAAGCGATTAGGCATTGCTGCTGGCATCGATGAATTTAGCGCTGGACCTCGCATCAATCAGTATGAAAAGACAACGCATACTCCGACTTACGCTTTGACAGTCACCTTTGCTAAGATTCTCAAAGTCCCCGTACATTACTTCTATATTCAAGATGACGACATTGCTGAACTGGTGCTGCTCCTAGACCAACTTCCAGCGGACAAGAAGCAAAAGGTGATAGGTCTTGTTGAAATATTGCTATGAAAGCTTGAAAAATCCTGTTTTCATATAACGCAGAACAACTTCTTGGTTATGCATACGGTCATGTTGCTCTAAATAGCGAATGCCAACTTCCAAACAAGCCAACTCATCCAAAGCAACACGAATGACAGCTGCTTGTGGCATTTCCAGTTTTTTTGCATCCTGCTGCATACCCAGAGCAAGGATAAATTCACCACGCTCCAATACCTGCTTGTACCAAAGAAGATGAGGAACACTAGGCTCAATAAAGCAGGTAAAGGATTTCGCTAGCTCTTCAATATGTATCACAGCAGAAGTTGGTACACATTCGGGGTCGGAGCATATGATGTTGCAGCGTATATTAAGGTTGGGTAGTGCTTTGAGCAGGAGTCTATCTGCCCAAGAAAGATTTTTCTCGCTCATATACACGCCAAGAATAAGTTCATCTTTGTTGCTATGGACAGCCCATGCTGTGCAAACATCACATGCATGAAACTGCATCTGAATGAACAAATGGGCGGCAGTCGTTTTGGCATCGTGTTCTTGCTGTTGATTCATAATCATCATAGTCACCTTCAATTGGAGTTGAGTTAAACAAATTGATTCACTCGCTTTGATTATACACACTTTTTTAAGCTGTCAAGTCAGGTGGATGTGGGTCAAAAAACAAAAGCTTTGCAGGCGCGTTAATACCTGCAAAGCATTGTATTTATTGATAAATATTTATTTCATAGCCACCAAAGTATAGGGATACTTGTGTGTGGATGTCAGTTGCCATCATTTCTGCCAGTTCTGAACGTTCTAAACCCACATAAGCTTCATAGTGGTCGATGACCCACTGCCTGAGAGCAACCTTATTGCTGGATAAGTGTGGGTAGCCAAGGGAAGAGACAAGTTCTGCGCCTTGGCTGAGCTGTAATTTGCACTGGATATGAAAGGCGATGTCATTGGTGGTGACGCGCAGGTCGCTTCTGTGTGATACTGCTGTAATTGAATGCATATGGGTTCCTTTGTGATGCAGATTGGTTTATCAATGTCAGGTGCTGGTTATACTTGATACTGGTCAGGGCAGTGCCATGTGCAGTCGGTGAAGTACATGTCGAGTTTGTGCGATAAAGCTTTGCAAATGATGGGCAAAGCTTGTTTGGTCGTTGCATGGCTCAGCAATGCATAGTTGTCAGCAACCCATGCTTTGATTGCGTATAACTCATGATCCACTGTAGGGTAGCCAAGTGCATAAGCAATTTCATCACGCGGTAAACCTCTATCAATGGCGAGGCTTAACATTGCCTGAAGTGACATCTCACTTTGTTTGGCATTCACTTTTCGATCTTCAAATTTCTCTAAATATTGGTCGGTTGGTTTATACATTTTTGCTCTCCTTCGCTTGGTGTTGTGCCAATAGCCGCTCAAATGCTGAGCCGTCTTGCCTTGTGAGGTTGGGGATATATCGGGAGTAGGTTCTGAATAACATTTCAGAGGTGGTATGCCCCATCTGCCTTGCTATCCATTCAGGGCTTTCACCTGCGGCAAGCCATAATGTGGCGGCGGTATGCCGTGTTTGATAAGGTCGTCTGGCACGCAAACCAAGTAATTTCAGCAAGGGATGCCAGACACGTTTGGTGATGTTGCGGTGGCTTAATGTTCCGCCTTTGGTGTTGCAGAAGACGAAATCATTTTGCCCCGTTGCCTCAAATTGCTCTTTGAGTGCCACATAAACCATCTCTGACATATCAATGGCGCGATATGAACCATCATTTTTGGTGTAAACCAACTCATCCAGCACCAATGCTTGGCGAATCAAGATTTGCCGTCGCTCAAAATCCACATATTGCCACTGTAAGCCATCAATCTCCGAAGTTCTGATGGCAGTAAAGAAGCGCACCGTGAAGTAATTCTTGAAGTCAGGACGCACACTTCGCAGAATTAACATGACCTCATCCAAGGTGAATGGCTCCACATCGGTTCGCGGAACCTTTAAAGACTTGATTCCATGATAAGGCGAGCTAAACTGAAATCGGTTGGCTGCTTCATTGAGTATCATGCGCAAAGGCGTCATGATATGGTTGATACGAGAAGCTGACAGTTGTTTTCCACTTCGTTTATTCACTTTTCCGAGGGAAGTACGAAATGCGAGTACATCTGTTTTGGTGATGCAGCTGACTTCTTTACTGCCAAACCAATCAAGAAGATATTGATCCAATATATCTTGAACGCCTTCTTTATGCGTTCTCCGCCATTGGATTTTCATTTCTTCATACCATGATTCAGAGAATGAT
>JAUZQU010000064.1 GCA_030950835.1 Mariprofundaceae bacterium
CATCAAAGAAGCGTATAAGGTGGTCGATTTACCCGAACCTGTAGGCCCTGTAACCAAAATAATACCATGCGGCTCTTGAATCACCTTGGTCATCGCTTGATGTTGCGCCGAACTCATGCCCAAATCTTCCAAAGTCAGCAGTTGCGCGCTTCTGTCCAACAAACGCATCACCACCCGCTCACCATGCGCCGTAGGCAATACTGAAACACGCACGTCTACCTCGCGCCCTGCCACTGTCACCCGAAAGCGCCCATCTGGAGGATGGCGTTTCTCCGCAATGTCCAAACCAGCCATCACTTTAATACGGCTCTCCATCGCCGCTTGCACGGCTTTGGGTGGCTTCACAATGCTATGCAATACCCCATCAATACGAAAACGCACCAATACTTGCGCTTCAAATGGCTCAATATGAATATCACTCGCCCTATCTTTTAAAGCTTGGGATAACAGCGTATTCACCAAACGAATCACAGGCGCATCATCAGCAGATTCCAGCAAGTCGCCCACTTCTTCCAGCTCTTTGGCTAAAGCCAAACCCTCATCATCTTCCAAGTGTTCCAACATCTGTTCCGCTGATGCACTTGCCATGTCAAAAGCTTGGTTCAATGCCGTTAGAATCACCTCTTTCGGGGTCAACACAGGCTGCACTTCCGCTGCAAACTCACGTCTACAATCATCCAACAATGCCCAAGGCCAATCACCTGTTTTCCAAGACTCTTCTGCCACTGCCACAGGATTAGGCATCTCTTCGCTGGGTTTTAAGGGTAAAACTGGGCCTGCGCGTAAGATAGGCAGGGAAAAACGTGTTAAACGTGTTTCATCAAGTTGCTCGTTGGTGATGCGTTGTAAACGGTGCATACTGATTATTCGTTCACTTCAGGTGCTATGGGGGCAACTGGTGTGGGCGGTGTTGTCTCTTCAAGCGATTCTTCCATTTTTAACGTACCGAGCATAGGCTGCATATTTTGAGGCAGCGTTTTGGCTGCATGTGGGAAGAATATGGAGCCACTGCTTTCAGAGTTCTCATATAAATCACTAATATCACTATATTTTTGATTGGTAATGGTTTGTAAGTCACGGGCTGTTTTGATGATATGTGGGCGTAAAAAGACCATCAAGTTGGTTTTACGTCGCTCATTCTCACTAAACTTAAACGCCTCACCCAAAACTGGCAGCGAACCCAAACAAGGCACTTGCTGACTCGATACATTGGCATCATCACGCATCAAACCACCCAAAACAATCACTTGCCCATCATTGGCAAGTACCACGGTTTTAATCGAGCGTTTATTGGTAATCAAATCCGAACCTTGCACGCCAGGGTTGCGGTCAATGCTGGACATTTCCTGATACAATTCCAAACGCACCGTATTGCCTGCTGAAATCTGCGGTTTGACGCGTAAGGTCAAACCAATGTCTTTACGTTCAATCGTTTGGAAGGGGTTAGCTGTGCCGCCTTGGGTGGAGTTCTGCCCTGTTAAAAAAGGCACGTTCTGACCAACAATAATTTCAGCTTCTTCATTATCCATAGTTAACAAACTGGGTGTGGAGAGTACATTGGTATCCGATTTGGTGGACAATGCCCTTGCCAAAGCACCCAAATTCAAAAAGTCTAAACCACCAAAACTTACCGTACCTTGGCTCACCCCAATCATCAAACCCGAACCTGCTGAAAAAGGATTGGCTGCCACGGAGTTGATGTTGGTGCCACCTGAATTGGAAAACGTGGTGCCACCGAAAGTTTGCGTGCTGCCACCATTAAAGTCACTCATGCTACGCCATTCTATGCCAATTTGTTCACCCACACCAGAGGACACTTCCACAATCAATGCTTCAATCAACACCTGCAAACGTCGCACATCCAATTTATCAATAATACCATTCAACGAGTTCATATCACTGGGATCGGCAGTAATCAACAGGGCGTTGGTCGCAGGTTCAGCCACGATTTTAACTGCACCAGCAAATAAACTTCGGTTTGGCCCTGCTTTAACAGCCGCTGTTGACGCTCCGCCTACCAATTCATTGATGACCTTAGCCACATCCACCGCATTGCCATGTTTTAAATAACGCACCTGCAAACGCCCTGAATCAGGTTCAGGTTTAATATCCAACTTACGCACCACTTCGCCCACTTCATTAATCATTTGTGGTGCAGCGACCACAATCAAAATGTTGCCAGGCTGATGTGATAAAGCACGAATCGCATTCGGACTACCTTTACCCGCCGAACCTGCATATAAACCTGTCAAAGTGGTGGCTAATTTATCCGCTGAAGCATGTTTAAGGGTAAAAATTTGCACACCCACAGCATCTTGCCTGTCTACCAGCTTCATAATGCCTTGTATCCTGCGAATATTACTCGCTGAATCGGTCAACAGCAGCATATTGCCCCGTGGGTAGGCGACCAAATGACTGTTGGGTGAAATCAAAGGGCGCAACAACGCCACCAGTTGTTGTGCATCGGCATATTTCAAGCGCAATACTTGGGTAATCATCTCATCATTGCGTGGGGCTAAACCTGATTGTCGCACGGTCACTGCTTTTTGTTTGCTTTCAGCCCTTGGCACCACTTTAATCACCGAGCCACTGTTTACCGTCGCAAAACCATTCACTTCCAACACCGATAAAAACACATCATAAGCTTCTTTGGACGAAATGGGTGTAGGTGAAATGATGGTCACATTACCTTTGACACGGTTATCAATCAGGAAGTTTTTACCCGAAAAACCCGATACAAACTCAATAAAAGCACGAATATCCGCATTTTTAAAGTTCATCGTGACATCTGCTGCATAACTTATCGGGCTACACAGCATCACCATCAATAATACACACGTTACTTGGGTTTTTCTCAAAAATCGCATCACTATTCCTTATCCTTTTCATGCCACTGCATCCCTATCATTGAATGGAGTAACTCACCTGCTGAATACTACCACCACGCTCAATTTCAACATCAATATTCGTGGCACTTTGTAGCTCTTTATACATCCGCATTGCTTGTTCGGCACTGACTACACTTTCCCCATTCACCTTACGAATAATGTCCCCATTCGCCAAACCAATCTGTTCATACAGCGAACCTTTCACTATCTCACTAATCGTAAAACCATCGGCTTTTTTATTGGTAAAATGTGGTGTTACCCTTGCTTGACTCAATAATTTAGAAAAATCACGCAGTTCTGTTTGCATTTTTCCACGGTCAATACGCCGTTCTACCTTACGATTCAAACGTCCACGCGGTTGCACTTTCGGTAAGTTACGCACCTGCATAGATGCAACAAGCGCTTTACCCTCTTCAATACTAATCCTCTCCTGCTGACCACGGTTATCCAGCACAATCGCCAACACCTCAACCCCAATCAGCTTCACGCCTGGCTGCACTTCATCATGGACAAAAAATACCAGTTGTTCTTTGGAGCCATTGATAGTCACAACCGCAGCAGAGCGCTCACCTGCGACCACTGTACCCACCAATTTGATGTTTAATTTACTCTGTTGTACGATTAACGGTGTCACTGGTTGTTCAGTAGTTACTTGATTTGCATCGCCAAAAAGGGCGGTGTTTTTTAATATCTCCAAATGAAGATTGCTGCTTGAATCTTGTTTATCCAGCTGCGCCACTGCTGCACTATACACACCTGATGATGCCCGTTGCTCCGCTGTGTTGCCCAGCAAAAATCCAGCTACCATCCATGCCGAAAGCAAGACCAAAACATATTCCAACCAACGCAAACCATGGCTCAACAATAAGCCTTTCAGCTGCTCCAATAACATCACCATGCGTACAACAGCCCAAATGAAGTCATCCGCCAACGATTATATGGCCAAAAGCCACCACCAGCCTGCTTTTCTCCACCCAATTCCTGATATTCTTGTCGCAATGTCAAATTCAAACCCTCTACACCCACTTCTTGTTGGGGTAATGTCCAACGAAAGTGTAATCCTGCACGAAAACCATCCCTTTTTTCAAATGGCTGGCTAAAAAGTGGGTTGGTCACCAAGACGGAAGTCGGCTCAGCGATTTCAAGTCGCGCTTCAAACTGCTGTTGATTACCACCTACAGAAGTGATTGAAAGACCCTGCCACTGGCTGCTGATGACTTCAGGTATAGGTTCGTTGGGCACCGCAGTCAGCACCTTGTTCACATAGAATGTTTGACGATATTGTGTTTGTTCTTTTTTTGCCCACCAAATGCCAAACCTTGCCCCTAACATACGGTATTGCAGATCAATGCGGCTTTCATGTTGGTCAATATTTATATCGTTGGTTTGAAGCACACCCCACGTTTCCGTGCCTGCTGCTGTAGATTGCATATCGGCATAACTCAAGGAAACAAAAAGATCTGCATCCCTATCT
>JAUZQU010000065.1 GCA_030950835.1 Mariprofundaceae bacterium
CCATAACAGATGCAGTCGGTACTATTTCAGTATATAAGTGATGCCTAAGAAGCAAGATGGGGTCTGGTCTATCATTGTATTAAGTTAGAAAAACTGTACACTTAGCTCATGATGACATCGTGAGGGGGGAGCAAATGGATGGTACAACGATAGACGCGACCCCTTCCTTTTTATGAAGCCCCTTTTGATGCCTAACGCCCTGCATGAGGGGCAAGCGAAGCGAAGTCCCTCTCTATGCTTTTGTTAGCAAGGTTCCCTTCAAGCCTTTCAACTAACCAAAGCTTAATTATAGACTGCCGAGTTACACCAACTCGACGCGCCTCCCTATCAAGCGAATCAATAACCCAGGAAGGAAAATCTACATTCACTCTCCTCTGCTTTTGGTTAGGTCTTTTTATAGTGGATAAGTCAAGGTCATCAATTATATCTTGAGTATTCTCATTAAATTTTTTATCGAAGTCTTTAGCTTTCATAAAGTTCTACCTCCTTCTCACGTGAGCGTCTTACTGAAATAATCCTTATCTTATTATTACGATATGTGATGATAGCTGACCAATATATTTGAGCTATTTTTGCAATAACTAAGAAACGAAGTTCATCTTCCGATTTTGTCTGAATCTCTATTACATCTGGGTCTAACCAAAGCCTTTGAGCCTGAACAAAATCAATCCCATGCTTTTTTAGATTAGAAATACTTTTATTATCATCGTATTCAAATTCACACATGAGTAGAACTTATACCAAAATAGCACGCCCGTCAAATTTATACTTATTGCTAACTTGGTAATACGTGTACTTGCTTTTCCATGTATTACCCTCCTATCTACGCCCTTGATTTCCTTTATATTGGATATTCAAGAGGCTTAGGTTGTCAGTAGCCCATGTTGATGTCAATCTTGTGTTGACACCAGCTCATCCGATGTTGCAAACAGCCAAATCGCGCCCAAAGTGAGGGTTTTATAGGTATTGTCGCGTACTAGGGGGCTGTCGCTGACTATGCCAGAGGCTAGGCTTCGGGCTTGTAAGGTGGCAAAAAGTTCTGTTTTTTTGTTGTAAGGGTAACGCAGCCATACTTTGCTGAATACCGAGTGTAAACCTTGTTTGGCGGTGTATGCAGCTCGGTCGGGCGTGGCATAAATGGCATCCACACCATAATAAGTGTCATGGTATAAAGCTGAATTGTATTGCAACCCCAAATCAATATAAGTGCGGAAGTTGCCGTGTTCTACAGGCATGTAATATCGGTAGCTCAACACAGGATCTGCCACCCAACCTATATATTCAGCATTGATATTCACCACCGCTCGCATTGGGAAACGTGCAATCAGCCCTGTGGATGAAGAATCATGGAGATACCAGTTCAGCTTGCCACCTACTTCACCCGTCAACAGTAAGTCGGGCATACCTGCTCTGGCTTGGTTATCACTGCGCACAGGCAAACCAACTGACATGCTCATTTCAAAAGATATCTGATTGTTATCAAATAGTTTGCCCTGAATGCCACCCTGACCAACTTGCCAGCGCTCACCTCGGTATATGATATAAGGAAACACAAAGGGGATGCTATACGACTCATCGCTACCCATATATTGCGGCAGCGTAATACCTCCACCACCAAGCCCTAACTCCCAAAGTGGTAAGTTTTCAGCGGCAAAGGCGCGATGTTCGAACATGGTAATCACCATGCCAAACAACAGCATCACACATAACACACCATGTTTCAGCTTGGGCAAAGCTATGTTACACATGGTATTCATATAACAATCGACAATGTTTCCAAAGGTGAATCAAACTTCTGCATCACTTGTTTTAAGGCTTGCATTTGTTGTGCTGTCAAGGCTGTGAGCGGCAAACGCATCTCACCTGTCATCCAAGCAAGCATGTCACACGCCGCTTTCACAGGAATAGGGTTACTTTCCACAAACATCGCATCGGTTAAATCTTGCAAGGCAAAATGATATGTTTTCGCCAGTGCTGTATCCCCTTTTGCCATTGCTGCGCAAAGTGCTGCCATGGTTTTGGGTGCAATATTGGACACCACAGAAATCACACCCGCGCCACCTAAAGCCATAAATGGCAATACCGTAGCATCATCACCTGAATACATCGCAAGTCTATCATCACACAACATCAAAGTGCGCGTCAGCTGTGCCAAATCGGCAGTGGCATCTTTTAAACCAATGATATTAGATACATGCGACAAACGTGCCACCGTTTCGGGTGTTATATTCGAATTGGTGCGCCCTGGAACATTGTATAAAATCTGTGGTAAATGTACTGCTTTTGCCACCGCTTGATAATGCTGAAAAATACCCTCTTGCATGGGTTTGTTGTAATATGGTGAAATCAACAACGCCGCATCTGCGCCCAAATCTTTAGCTGCTTGGGTAAGCTCAATGGATTCAGCGGTATTATTACTTCCCGTACCTGCAATCACAGGAATACGCCCTGCAACCTGCTCCACGGCAATTTGAATCACCCGTTTATGTTCTGCCACACTTAATGTCGCCGCTTCTCCTGTTGTGCCTGTAGGCACTACACCATCCACACCTGCTTCAACTTGGCGCTCAAGATGGGCGCGAAACGCCTCTTCATCCACTTGTCCATCTTTAAATGGGGTCACCAACGCTGTCATCACACCATGAAACATACTTTACTCCAACCACAACTTTACTTCAAAAGGATAACCCGAACTCTAACGATTTTTCAGCCTAAATGTCACATCCTTTTCAACCGCTCAAGCGCGGCACAACTCCGCTTGCGCATAACAATGCACCGCTTTTTCCCACGCTTGCTCTTCTGCATACCAAGCAGCACGGGTCTGCCACAACAGCGGCGAAGCTTGCGCATCCAACAACCTTTGCAGACCATCTTCAGCCAAGCCTGAAAGCTCAGCCTGATGCGCCAAACACACCCGCAACCAACTGCCTGCAAGTGTTTTCAAATATACAGGTTTATCCACCTGTTTAAACCATTGCAAGGCTTCTTTTTCGCCCAACTTCAAGGCAACTTCCGCCACATCCAGCGCATCATGTTGGCTCAAATAATCCAACAGCAAACGTTGCGCACTTTTCGTATCACCTGCTTTTGCCAGCGCTATTGCCAATGCCTTGCAGACCTGAGCATTATCCCCATTCAATCTTTGGGCTTTGCGTAAAAAAGTTAAAGCTTGATCAGGATCTTGCTGCGCAGCTTGGCATAAAGCCTTGGCATAATCAGCCTTGATATGCGATACATCCTTGTGTTTGACCCAAAGCTGCTCAAACAACGCCACTTGCTCTGTATGCTCCCCCAAATCACCCAACAATACCGCTTTACGCTGCAACGCCAGTGGTGCAGCAGGATGTACTCCAAGCCAGACATCCAAATAATGTTGGCGTTCGCTCAAGGATAACAGCTCGATATGTTCAGCATCGGTTGCTAAACGTGCTTGAAGTGCGGTGTGTAAAGGGTTGTCGTGCTGTTCATCCACCTTAAAAGAAGAAGGTTTACTCATCCACAAACCAAGCGATGCGTGCAGCCAGCTTGGAATCATACCTTTGCTACGTTTGAGTTGTTTGGCGCTACAACCACTGCCCTCATCCACCCAAATCGCCACAGCTTCTTGTAAACGTGTTTCACGGCGTTTGCTATTGCCACTGCGTAAATTGTCCCACAATTGTTTGGGTCCATGAATGCTGACAAAAATCAGCTTGTGTAACAACCAATAGACCAAACCCAATAGGCAGAGCAATAAAGCAAACATACCTGTGCGTGTTTCAAACAACCAACCCAAAATCTCAATGCGCACAGGTTGACCAGCTGCATTGGGAAAAAGTAATAAAGCGCCTAAAATGACAATCACGGTCGATAATAACAACATCAATGTTTTCATAATGCTTGCATCCACACATTGGCTTGCTCTTGCCATGCCACAATCTCTATTTGCGCTTGTGGCAAATCATGGCTGGATAATGAAGTTTCTATACCACGTTGTTCGAGTTGATACACCAGATGTGCCAAAGTAAAATGTTGCTGCCACTGCTCTTGAGCAATCCAATATTGGTATTGTTGCAGGTGGTGAATGAGTTGTTTACTGCTGCGATGCGGGTCTTCTTTGCTGCTGCTAGGTTGTACTTTAGACACCTGAAATTGCGCGGACAACCAATCCATCCATGTGCGCTTAGATACCATTTGGTATGTATCTTTTGTGGGTTGACTTGTAGATACTGGCAACACATCCACACTCAACGCTTGTGTTAAGGCTTGTAGCAACAAGGTAACTTCTTGCTGCTCTGCCAGCATCAACTGTTGAATATCTTGTAACGATAATACCGCTTCTCTGGCAAAATCGCGTTTTTCTTCATTCAATAACGGCATAAAAGTAATACTTTTCCAAGCTAGAATCATCTCTTTCAAAGCACTTTGAGCCGATGCAGCTTGCACCAACGCCGCAAACAACTGCCCCCGTACTTGCATCTGTGTTTGCTGGATTTGCTGGTGTTGTAAATCGTTTAGCTGTGTGTTGAGTTGCGTAACTTGTTGCTGCAGGGCGACTAAACTATCTTGGATGCCTTGATTGTCTTGGTTCTGCTTTTGCAGCTCAACAGCTGCTGTGGTTTCAAGCCCTGTGTGCTTCTCTGTCAACACCTCAAACGTAGGCAAACTACGCATATCCTTGGCAAAAATCGGGGTTTTGACTGCTACAGATGACACTACAGGTTCATTTTCTGACTGCACAACTGGCAAACTATCCACAGCCAAGAATTGCGCTTTAAAGCCTACAACGATGGGCGAATATGTCCAAAAAGCCCACATTGCGCTCATCAACAGCAGTATCAGGACAAGGTTACGTTTCCAACGGCTTTTTTTACCGCTGGTTTCATTCAAAATCACATCTTTTTCTTGATTGATATTATCTGCTGTTACTTTTGTCATGACTTCACCCTTCTTTTAACCACGCCGCCACATCCAAAGCATGGTAAGTCAAAATCATGTCGGCACCTGCGCGTTTAAAGCTTAACATCGTTTCCATCACCACCCGTTTTTCATCAATCCAACCATTGGCAGCAGCTGCTTTGACCATCGCATATTCACCCGAAACGTTGTACACAGCCATGGGTAAATGGGTGGCATCTTTGACTTCACGGATAATATCCAAATACGCCAATGCAGGTTTGACCATCAACATATCCGCACCTTCATCCACATCCAAAAGTGCTTCTTTAATAGCTTCGCGGCGGTTGCCAGGGTCCATTTGGTAAGTCGCTCTATCACCAAATGTTGGGCTGCAATCCGCAGCATCACGGAACGGCCCGAAATAACCCGAAGCATACTTCACCGCATACGACATAATCGGAATATCTTGAAAACCAGCCGCATCAAGAGCAGTGCGAATCGCTGCAATCATACCATCCATCATGCCCGATGGAGCAACAATGTCCACACCTGCTTTGGCATACGATACCGCTTCTTTTTGCAAGTTAAGCAAGGTTTCATCGTTGGCTACTTCTTCACCATGCAATACCCCGCAATGTCCGTGGTCGGTATATTCACAAAAACAAGTATCGGCAATGACCATCATATCAGGGCAAGCTTGTTTGGCGGCACGAATCGCTTGCTGCACAATGCCAGCATCATCCCAGCCACCAGAGCCAATCGCATCTTTTTCGCTAGGAATACCAAAGAAAATAACCCCTGGCACACCAGCATCTTCCACTTCTTTCACCATGCTCGCCACATCAAGCAAAGGGATACGTTTCACCCCTGGCATACTTGTCACTTCCACAGCTGTCGTAATACTTTCATCTACAAAAATTGGGTAAATCAAATCGTTTACCGACACACTGGTCTCGGCAACCATACGACGCATATTGGCAGTTTTACGCAGACGACGTGGACGGTGTATGATCGAAAAAGACATGAGAAAAACCTCAGCTAAGGGAATAATAATCGCTTAAAACATCAAGCATAGCAGCAAAACTCGGCTGCTTGGCGACAAGCTGCACCTTTAAACCAGCTTTGTCAGCCGCTGCTGCCACTTGCCCACTCATCACCACCAACAAAGGCTTATATTTCAGCTTTAAAGGCGCAGTTTTTTGCGCATAACAAGTGGCAACTTGAGCGCTGCCCAGCAACACCGCATCAATGCTTTGCGTTTGTAACTTTTGCACCACATCTGCTGGGTTTTCTTGCACACAAAGTGCGCGATAGCTTGGTATCAACTGCAAAGGAATATGTTTGCGGGCAAAATAATCTGCCAACACATCACTGCCCTGCTCTGCTCTGAAAAAGAAAACCCGTTTAGGTTGGTTCGATGGATAAACTGCTTCATAATTTGCAACCAAACCCTGTTGTGAAGCATGTTGGGGTATGACATCGACATTACAACCTAATTTCCGCAACCGCTCTGCTGTTTTGTGGCCCACAGCAATGATTCTATAACCCTGCAAAACCTCGCTCAGCTTAGCCACACAACTGAACAGCGCATCCACCCCGTTTTGACTGCTGAAAATAACATCCGTACCGCATTTTTCCGCTGTCGCTAAAGCTTGCAAACCTGCTTTAAGCTCACTGCTTAAGGTTTCTATGGCTAAACAAGGAAAATATACAGGATTTGCCCCATAGGTTGCCAACAAAGCAGCCGTTTGCTGATTTTGCGCTACTGTTCGTGTTAATAGGATGTTTTTTGCTTGTAAAACACCCATCACAAACTCCAACAGCACAACAACAATAACATCAGCTCACACACTTCAATACCAGCCCCCAAACAATCACCATTCATACCACCAAGTTTGTGTTGTAAAAAGCACTTCCAAGCCCATAATAACAATGGCGAAAGCATCAATATTGGGTTCACCCACCAAGATAACAACAGCAACACAGTCAGCCAAAATATCAACCTTGCTTGCCCTGCATCTTTGCACCATGCCGCCAAACCATCACTTAAAGCAGGTAAATGTTCTGCCCAATATGCAGCCCCAAGCCGCGCCCAAGCAGGAATCAACAACAACACATACCATTCACTAGCCAAAGTTAACGTCAACAACAGTACAAACTTAGCCAATACCAACAAAAGCAATGCCATCACAGCAAAAGAACCAATATGCGGCTCTTTCATCACAGCCAAGAGCCGCGATTTATCCTGATGCGCTGCGGCTAGACCATCCACCAAATCTGCCAAACCATCCACATGTAATAAACCCGTCAGCCCAAACCACAACAGCAACAGCAGCAACGCCAACAGCATAGGTTGCATAGCAGAAGCCAATATCGCCAAGCCACACAATATCAAGCCTATCAACAAACCAATGCAAGGCATCCAGCTTAATTGCGGCACAGCTGGTTGCTCCAACTTAGGCGTTGGAATAATGGTTAGAAATTGCAATGTTGCCCAAAATTTGGCGGATATATCACGCATGACGATTCATAAACCAAAGCACAGGCGGCTCACCTTCTACACAAGTCACCCGTGACCATGTGGCATGGGGAATATAAAGCTTGCCCACATGGGCATCAGGAATATGCAATACCGCAGCCAAAATCACCCGCATCACCCCCCCATGACTCAATAACAGATGATGTCCACCTTGTTGCAGATGCTGTTGCACATAATCTTGCCACGCTTGTAAAACACGCGCTGAAAATACAGCCCATGATTCACCATCAGGCGGTAGTAAGGGTTGCATAGCCCCTCTTAAATCCACCCCTTTTAAACGTAGATCCACAATGCTTTGACCTTCCCACGCTCCAAAGTTCATCTCAGAGAAAGCGTCTTCAACCACCACTTTCGCTTGGTGTTGTACATGTTGAGGCAACCAAGTACAGCGTTGTAAAGGCGATGTGCAAATGTTGCTGATACCATCTTGTGACACACTTGCCCAAGCTTGTTTTAACTGCTGCTCCCCCTCTTGGGATAAAGGCACATCAGTTGCCCCATACAAGTGTTGGGGCGATGCTTGGGTTGCCCCATGCCGCAACAAATCAATGGTTAACATACGGGTTGCTTTGTTAAGCTTGGCATGGCGATGCTGTAATCATGTGCAACAACACCTCATCTTCCATAC
>JAUZQU010000066.1 GCA_030950835.1 Mariprofundaceae bacterium
AAGGATGATTTAGACGTAATCAATATTGAGTCCTGGGTTAACCCAGGCGGTTCTCGCAATCTCCAATACGACCCGTCCAAGCGTATTTCTTTGAAGAAATAATTATGACCATAGTTGTCCCGTCCACGGGAATAAGGGGACAGTATACTATTTAATTATTCACCAGTGAAAATGGTAAGTTTTCTCTTCTTTCTTTGCCAGCAAAGAAACTGCCCCCTATGATTTGCTTTATCCTTCGCTTTACTCGTCAAAACGGGGCGAAAACATTTTCCGCTAATCCCTTTTTTGCCAAGCACGCTACGGCGCAAATCAGCAGGGGGATTTATGTAAACAGCAGGGACAGTATACCTATTCATCAAGCTTCCGCCTTCTTCCCTTTTTTTGAGCTCGTAAGACCCTGCCCACATGCCGTTCCATGTCATCCAAAAAAGTGTCATCGCCCAATGGCCGCCCTGTTTTGCCATGTTTTTGTAACATTTCTAATGCCGCATCATTCAAGTCACTTTGCAAAAAGGCTTGCCAGTTTTCCACCCTGTCCAACATCGGTTTCACCTTAACAAGCTTGTCATCTTCTCCTGCAAGGTGTGCCTTGGCACTGCTCCAAACGTAGTCTTCTGCACGTTTTACCATCTTAGCATGCACAGGGTTCAACTCCACATACCGCACTGCGGCTTGCAAATATGTTTCATCCATAGCAAATGAGGCAAAGCGCTCTTGCCACAGATGACCTCTGCATTGTTCACGTTCATTGATGTGGCAAGTATACTGGCGATGCGTTTCACCAAGTGTCGCCCTTAAACCATCTTCTGTGCTTGGCACCAGCACCAAATGCACATGGTTGGTCATCAAGCAGTATGCCCAGACTTCAGTGCCATGTTTGTCACAAGACTTGGCAAGCAAACTAATATACAACTTATAATCGTCATCATTAAAAAATACATCATTCCTGCGAACACCACGTTGGGTGATATGATGTGGGATATGCGGGATAACTGCTCTTGCCATGCGTGCCATGCGCCAAAGATAGCCAACATATGTGTAAAAGGCAATTAAATAGTATACTGTCCCCTTATTACTTATTAAGAGGATGGCAACATCTACAGCCGCTTACTTTGGCGCTTGTGTTTGAAAAAGTCTTTTAATATTTGTGCGCAATCCTCTGCCAAAACACCTGCTTGCACAGTCGGTTGATGGTTTAATCTGCTGTCCGACAAGGCTTGATATAAGGATGAAACTGCCCCTGTTTTTGGTTCGTTTGCCCCATAAACCACATGGGCAATACGCGCATGGATAATCGCACCCACACACATCAAACATGGCTCCAAGGTGACGTACAATGTACTATGCATAAGCCTGTAATTTTGTAGGTGTTGTGAGGCAAGGCGTATGACTTCAATCTCGGCGTGGGCAGTGGCATCATGTTGTGCAATCGGTCGATTGTGGGCTTGGAAGACTTGCCCATCTTCGCAGACCAAGACCGCACCTACAGGCACTTCATCCAATGCCGCAGCTTGGGCGGCTTGCTGTAAGGCAAGTTGCATATAATACACATGATTATATTGCTCAGGCATCACTTACAAACGTGGATCATAACGATCACGCAATCCCTCTCCGAGCAAGTTATAACCCAACACCGTAATCAAAATCGCTAAACCCGGATATAACGACAACCACCATGCCATTTGGATGTTATCTTTGCCCTCTGTCAGCATATTACCCCACGATGCAGTAGGTGGCTGCACCCCTAAACCCAAAAAGGACAGACCCGATTCAATCAATACTGCCCCAGCAATCCCCAATACTGCCGAAACAATGATAGGGCCCATGGCATTGGGTAGTAAATATGACCAAATTAAACGCAAAGGAGAAGCGCCAATGCTGGTTGCCGCTTGCACAAACTCACGCTCTCTTAAACTTAAAAACTCAGCCCTAACCAAACGTGTCACCCCCATCCATGAGGTTAAACCAATGATAATCATGATATTCCAAATCGAAGGTTCTAAAAAGGCAATCACCGCCAAAATAAGGAAGAATGTAGGGAAACATAATACCATATCTGTCCAGCGCATGATGATGGTATCTGTTTTACCACCTGCATAACCTGCTGCTGCGCCCAAACATATACCAATCAACAAGGCAATGCCCACCGCTACAAAACCGACCAACAAAGAAATCCTTGCCCCATACAATAAGCGTGAAAACACATCACGCCCTAACGTGTCCGTACCACACCAGTGCTGCCAAGAAGGCGCAAGCAACATATCCCGAATCACAATATGATTGGGGTCATAAGGGGCTAACCACGGCGCGAACAAAGCAAGCAATGAAACCAAGAAAACAATGCCTGCCCCTATCCCCATCAAGGGGTTGTTGTACAACCAAACTACGCTTTGTCGCAACTTATAATACTTCCGCAGCATAGGCAGCCAAGCGCGAACGTTCACTGGCTTTAAGCACCACATGCCCTGCATAATCCCAGTCTGAAAACTGTTGTACCGCTAAGGTTAAACCATTGGTATGGGCAGTAAGGTATGGCGTATCAATTTGAGCATTATTGCCTAAAATGACAATTTTTGAGCCTTTACCCATGCGTGTCACCAAGGTTTTCATTTGATGTGGTGTTAAGTTTTGGGCTTCATCTACAATCAACCAAGTGCGGCTAAAAGTACGCCCACGGGCAAAAGATAAAGCCGCAATTTCCACCTTATGTTGACCCAATAAGTCTCCAATATCACAGGTGTTTTCACCCAGTAGGTAGGATAGGTTATCTGTAATCGCACCCATCCACGGCTCTAACTTCTCTTTTTCTGTACCTGGAAGATAACCAATATCTTGCCCCATAGGTACGGTAGCGCGGGTGACCAAAATCTTGTCGTACAAACCAATATCAAGGGTTTGTTGCAGCCCACAAGCCAATGCCATCAAGGTTTTACCCGAACCTGCCACACCCATCAAGGTGACCATATCCAAGTTGCTATCCATCAATAAATTCATGGCTACATTTTGTTCAATATTCCGCGCTTTGACTCCCCAAACTGCATGACGCTCACTGCGGTAAGAGCAAATATCTTCTAAAGTGACATTATTACTTTCATGTAAACCCGTGCAGCGCAGCGCAACTTCATGTTCACCCGGCAGCAAGACAAAACTATGCAAATGGGGTTTTTCTACATCTTCTGGCCAGAAAATACGATAACGATTACCATGTTCAATCTCACGCACAAGCATGTCTTTCGCCATCAATGCCCAAGTATCGTTGTCCAACTGCATCTGTCCGCTGGACAATACATTCACATCTTCTACTACCCTGTCTGAGCGATAATCTTCCGTTTTCAAACCCAAAGCACGGGCTTTAACCCGTAAATTGATGTCTTTAGAGACCAAAATCACTTGTTTAGAGGGGTATTTCGCTTGCAAACGCATCGTCACCGCAATAATACGGTTATCCCCTTTGCCATGTAGTAAACTTTCAGGCAAATCATCCGTATGATCGTCCAGCTCAAAAAATAAACGCCCACCACCAGCTAAAGTACAACCCTTGGATAAATCATCTTGCGCTGCACTAATCTCATCCAACGTACGCGAGACCTCACGGACATTCCGTGCTACCTCATCCATGCCCCGTTTAACTTTATCCATCTCTTCTAAGACCACAATCGGCAACACCACATCATGTTCATCAAAGCGCAGCAAAGCATTGGGGTCGTGGATGAGAACATTGGTATCTAAAACATAAAGGTAGGGTGTAATATCAATCATCAAGCCTCCCTGTTCACTGGCGGACATTCATCGTTGAGCGCTCATGGCGAATCTTTTTGACCACCAACAGTGCCTCAACCAAAACCCACATCGCCAACAAAAAGATAGTTGAGCCTACAACAGCCACTGTCCATTGTTCTTTGGCAACTGCACTACTCACGCCCATCACCATACCAGCAATGGTTGTGCCTAAAACCAATAACATGGGTAATAAGGTGTATAATATGGGTTTTTTCTTACGATAAAGGTAGATAGTTACCGTAAGCAGGGTTAAACCAGCCAATACTTGGTTGGTGGTGCCAAATAATGTCCATAAAAACAAACCTGCTGGTTTACCATCGACTTCAAAAAAGGCGAAGAAACCCATCGCCGATACTGCCAAGAATGTTGCCAAATAGCGGTTATTCAAAGCCTTAACATTGATTGTATGACCAATTTCTTGAATATTAAAGCGCAACAACCTTGCCCCCGTGTCCACCGAAGTCATCGCAAAACCCACCACCACCACGCTGATAAATGCAGCCGCATAGTCCAATGGTACACCTAACTGGTGAATAAAGTTCGCATTACCCTGAATAAACACACCCAACTTCTGATGCAGACCCACCGCCTGACTCCACGAGCCATAAAAAGCTTCCCACTCTGCGCGTGAAGCAAATGCACCTGCTGTAGTCGCCAATACTGCCAATAATGCCAATAACGATTCACCAATCATGCCACCATAACCAATCAAAGGTGCATCGGTTTCTTTGTCCAACTGCTTGGATGTAGTTCCCGAAGCGACAATGCCATGAAAACCCGATACCGCACCACAAGCAATCACAATAAATAAGAAAGGCAGCATAGGTGGTGCGCCTTCGGGGTTAGGATTGATGGCAGGTGCAACCCAATCAGGGTCTAAGATGAAGAAACCAACCAACATCATGAATAAAGCAAGGTATAAGAGTAGTGAGTTTAAGAAGTCGCGCGGTTGCAACAATAACCAAACAGGTAACACACTGGCAACAAAGGCATAAACAAGTAATGACCATATCCAATCTTGGGTAGTAAAACCTGTGATAGGGTTATCCAGACCCCACCATGTAGTGATTAACATCAGCACAAAACCCGCAGCAATCAAGGGCCAAACAGCCATGTTCTTTTTATGCACCAAAAAGCCAATCACCATCGCAATCAACATCAAACTGTAGGTAGGGAAGACGGCTTCTGGGTGTGAAGTCGGGGCAATGTTTGCCATATCAGGTGCTGCAAACAAACCTGAAATCACCAGCACAAACACACCCATTGCCAGTGATACCAAAAAGAAAATGAGCACTAAAAAGAGCAGACGCGTGCGTGGCGCAATCACTTCCCGAGCAATGCTGCCCACGCTTTGTCCTTTGTGCCTAGAGGAAAGTACCAAGGCTGCAAAGTCATGCACTGCACCAATCAACAACGTACCAAAAACCACCCAACACAAAGCAGGTACCCAGCCCCAAATCACGGCAATAGCAGGCCCAAGCATAGGCGCAAGCCCTGCAATCGAAGCATAATGATGCCCAAATAAAATATATTTATTCGTGGGGATAAAGTCCACATCATCGCGCAAAGCATGGGCAGGGGTGACTGCATTTTTGTCTAAGCCAAAGACTTTTTTGCCTAAAATCGCCTTCGCATAAAAGCGGTAAAATAATAAGTATAAACACAAAACCACAATAGCCATAACCACTGGTGACATAAAACAAGCTCCCCTCTTCCGTTTGTTCCTTGCATGCGTACCCTAGCCGACATGAAATGGAATGCGAACCCTCAACTGAATCCCTTAATATTATGCTTTTGCCTCTTGCTGCTGCAAACAGGCTGCAATCAAGAGCACGCCGTAGGCACAGACGACAAACCGCAAGGTGAAGTCATTGCTAAAGTTGGCGAGCAGTCTTTTTATGTGGCGGACATAGACCATGAGATTTTAATCATGCCTGAATCCATGCGCCATGTGATGACGGGCCCCGTGGCGAGAGCCAAAGTATTGGATGTCATGCTCAAACGCGCTGCTGTGGCGCAAAAAGCGCGGGATATGGGTTTAAACCTTGATCCTGTGATTGCTTATAAAATGCGCCAAGCTGAAAATGCAGTGCTGATTGATAGCGTTCGCCAATGGCAAAGCGCCCACTTCAACAAACCTAGCATTGAAGATATCACTGCCTATTATCAAACCCATCAAGCTGCATTTGCCATCCCTGAACAAATCCATGCACGGCATATTTTAGTCCGCAACCAACAACAAGCATTGGATATCTTAAAGCAGCTTAAGCAACAGCCTCAACGCTTCGCTAGTTTAGTCGCCCAATATTCTATTGATGATGGTAATAAAGCGCGGGGTGGTGATTTGAACTGGTTTGGGCGCGGCGTGATGGTCGATGCTTTTGAAAAGGTCGCCTTTAAACTTCATGCAGGCAAACGTTTAAGCCAACCCGTGAAAAGCGCGTTTGGCTGGCATATCATTGAGTGGTTGGGCAAGCGTGATAGCCATATGCCGAGTTTAGCTGAAGTGCGCGCTGAAATAGTCAGCATCTTAAATAAACAACACATGGATGCATGGGTAAACGCCTTGATGGAACAAGCTGATATTGAAGTGTTACAAGCTGAATATCGTATTCCACAACTTTAAAAAACGCGGCACAGTTCACCGCCGAGCAACAAAAAAGGGTGCGACCTAAGCCACACCCTTTCCCTCAAACTTCATCCAAGAAGTGTTATTGCATATCTTCTTCAGGGTTAGCGCTGACACGATGAATTGCCAAATCAGCACCCATCTGCTCTTGTTCTTCCGTCAAACGGATACCAATCACAGCTTTAATCACACCATAGACCAAGAAGCCGCCGGCAACTGCAATCGCTACGCCCGTTAGAGTACCTACCAGTTGTGCCATGAAAGTCACACCACCAGCACCATTCAAGGCTGTTGAGCCAAAGATGCCAGCCGCAATACCACCCCAAGCACCACATACACCATGCAAAGGAATCACACCCAACACATCATCAATTTTGAGTTTGTTTTGCATATAAGTGAAGCCAAATACAAAAATCGCACCTGCTATTAAACCAATGCTTAATGCGCCCAAAGGATGTACGATGTCTGAACCTGCGCAAATCGCTACCAAACCTGCCAAAGCACCATTATGCACAAAACCAGGATCATTTTTGCCCACAACAGTCGCTGCAATCAAACCACCCACCATCGCCAACAATGAGTTCATCGCTACCAAGCCCGATGCACCATCCGCAGCACCCGCACTCATCACATTAAAACCAAACCAACCCACGCAAAGAATCCAAGAACCCAATGCCAAGAATGGAATGCTTGAAGGTAAAATTGCATTCACTTTACCATCTGCATTGTAACGTCCTTTTCGTGCGCCAAGCATCAATACTGCGCCCAAAGCTAAGAAACCACCCATGCCGTGTACGACCACTGAACCCGCGAAATCATGAAAAGAAGCACCAAAGTTGGCTTCTAACCAAGCTTGATAACCCAAGTTGCCATTCCAAATCATACCTTCATAAAGTGGATAAATCAGACCCACCAACAACACCGTTGCCAACACATTCGGCCAAAAACGTATACGTTCAGTCACCGCACCTGAAATAATCGCTGGAACGGCTGCTGCAAAGGTTAATAAAAAGAAGAAATGCACCATTTTATAACCATCCGTGCCACCTTCCATCACCTTTAACTCTGCAACTGGGGCATAAAAGTCAATACCGTATGCTACGGAAAAACCAATGAAAAAATATGCTAGCGTTGAAAAACCAAAGTCTGTGATGACCCGAACCAAAGCATTCACTTGGTTCTTTTTGCGTACTGTCCCTGCTTCTAAAAAAGCAAATCCAGCATGCATCGCCAGCACCATCGCTGCGCCCATCGTTAGAAAAAATACGTCCATCTTGTTACACTCCCGTTATTTCTATTTTTTATTGTTGATACTTAGAATCACTGGC
>JAUZQU010000067.1 GCA_030950835.1 Mariprofundaceae bacterium
CAAGCCATGAAAGTATTACAAGCACGATTGCTGGATAAAGAACAATCAGAGAAAGATTCGGAACGTGCTGAAGCGCGTAAAGATATGGTGGGTTCAGGTGACAGGTCGCAACGCATCCGCACCTATAACTACCCCCAAGGACGGGTCACCGATCACCGCATCAATTTAACCTTGTATAAACTTGAACAAATCATGAATGGTGAAATGAATGAACTGATTGAACCATTGATTACACATCATCAAGCGGAGTTGCTGGCCACAACAAAAACATGATCTGCCGTGTTTTACTACAAGCTGCTGCACAACGGCTGCAACAAGCAGCTTGCGATGCACCACGTAAAGATGCCGAATTGATGTTGATGCAAGCTTGGGCTATTTCGCAGACGGATTTGATTATCAAGGCACATGATGATGTGCCAAAGGATGTGGTTGAGCGATTTGAAACCATGTTCAAACGGCGTTTAAACCGTGAACCTTTGGCTTATATCTTGGGTGTTAAGGCGTTTTGGCAAGATGAGTTTGTGGTGACACCTGATGTGTTGGTGCCACGCCCTGAAACGGAACATCTGATTGAGAAGGTATTGCAATATTTGCCCGATCAACAAGCTAAGTATGATATTGCCGATATCGGCACGGGTTCGGGGTGCATTGCTGTTTCTTTGGCTAGGGAATACCCACAAAGCTTGGTGACGGCTTGTGATATTTCAGCTAAAGCGTTACAAGTCGCCCAAAGCAACGCGGAGAATATAGGCGTGCGTGAACGTATGATATTTTTGCAGGGTGATTTGTACCAAGCATTAGCCACAGCTAGCAAGTTTGATGTCATCGTTTCTAACCCCCCGTATGTGAGCCAAGAAGAAATGTTGGATTTGGCAGCAGAGTTAAGCTTTGAGCCGCGTTTTGCCCTGACCGACGAAGCTACAGGTTTAACTTTATTGGAAAAACTGCTGCAAGATGCACATGTATATTTGAAAGAAGGTGGTTTATTGGTCTTGGAATCAGGTTTATGTGGCATGCCTGATACGCCCAACACCATGGTAAAGTTGGAAGATTATTTTGATTTAGCGGGCAACTTTCGCGGCTCAGTGTTTAGGCGTTTATAACCTTCAACACTGAGCCCCTACCCATCAGCCCTCTTGAGCCAAACCAAAGGCTTGATGCAAAGAGCGCACTGCAAGCTCCACATATTTCTCTTCTAATACCACCGTCACCTTAACTTCACTGGTGGTAATCATCTGAATATTGATGTTTTCTTGTGCCAACACATCAAACATCTTCTTCGCTACCCCCGTATGTGAGCGCATACCCACACCAATAATAGAGACTTTTGCCACCGTGTTATCACCACGCACTTCTTTGGCATGCATAGAAACACAAAGCGAATCCAATAATGTCATGGTGGCAGCAAAATCATGGCGAGGTACGGTAAACGTTAAATCCGTAAAACCATCTTCACTCACATTTTGCACAATCACATCCACATTGATGTCTGCTTCTGCCACCGGCCCAAACACGGAGGCGGCAATGCCAGGTTGATCGGGAATGCCTTTGATGGTGACTTTTGCTTCATCACGATTATATGCTACACCTGAAATTTCTGCCCGTTCCATATTGGAGTCCTCTTTGCTAACGCGTGTACCTTGAATTAAGTTAAAGCTTGAACGCAAATGAATCGGCATATCATAACGCATCGCCAATTCCACACTGCGGGTTTGTAACACTTTTGCCCCCAAAGAAGCAAATTCAAGCATCTCTTCATAACTGATGCTGTCCATTTTTGCTGCTTTGGGTTCAATGCGTGGGTCGGTGGTATAAATACCATCCACATCGGTATAAATATCACAACAATCCGCTTGCACAGCCACCGCCAAAGCCACCGCAGAAGTATCCGATCCGCCGCGCCCTAAGGTGGTGATATTTCCAGCTTCATCTACACCTTGGAAACCTGTCACCACAGGCACTTCGCCTTTTATCATGTGTTGAATCAAATGCTCACTTTTCACATCTTTAATACGCGCTTTGGCATGGTTACCTTCGGTTGTAAAACCTGCTTGCCCACCACTGAATGAATAGGCTGAAATGCCCAATTCGTTGAGTTCGATAGCCAGCAAAGCAGCGGTAACTTGCTCACCTGTTGCCACCAGTGCATCCAGCTCTCTAGGGCTAGGTGCGCTGCTCATTTCTTGTGCCATGGCTAATAAACGGTTGGTTTCCCCGCTCATCGCAGAGACCACAACCGCAACTTCAACACCGTTATTCAGCTCACCTTGAATGATTTTTGCAGTCGCACGGATACGCTCTAAAGAACCTACCGAAGTACCACCAAATTTCTGTACAATACGCACTTTTAACTACCTCGTGGCACAGTCGCAATGCCGACTTTGCCCATGCCTAACTCACGAATAATCCCTAACACATACACCACACGTTGATGCTGGGTTTTGGCATCAGCGCGAATAATCACACGCATATTCGGATCACCTTTACTGATATTCAAAATCCGACGACGCAAATCACCGTCTTCTACCTGTTCATCTTGTACATACAGCCGACCTTCTGGGTCAATCTGAATCACCACTTGCACATCTTCTTTAATCGCCGCCGAGGCATTGCTGTTGGGCAAGTCGAGCTTTAAAGTATTGGAGACTGTAAAGCTGGTGGAAACCATGAAAAAGATAAGCATGAGAAACACCACATCAATCATGGGTGTTAAATCAATGAGTAAATCGCTGCGCCTTTTGGCATTGCGCAAATTCATCCGCGTTCGCCTTTTAATAAGTCCACAAAATACAACGCATGATGCTCAATATCCACCACAAAACGGTTCACCTTGGCTTCAAAAAAGCGGTAAGCGATTAAGGTAGGGATAGCCACAGCCATACCTACAGCAGTGGTATTCAAAGCTTTGGAAATACCACCAGCCAACACATCCGCCTTACCCACACCTTCGATTGAAATCACCTGAAACACCTCAATCATCCCAATCACCGTACCCAAAAGACCCATCAAGGGTGTAATGGCAGCAATCAAGGCCAAGATACCCACAAAACGCTCTAAATGCGCCACTTCTTGCCTACCAACTTCCTCTAAAATCTCTTTCATGATATTACGCTTCACACCACGGTTTTTCAAAGCCACCCATAAAATTCGGCTCATGGCAGTATTATTATTTTTACACATCTCCAAAGCTTCTTCCACGTTGCCCGCGCGCACAGCGTCTTCCACGGCTTGAATCTTTTTCACAGGAATCACCACCGACACCCTTAAGCTCCATAAACGTTCAACAATGATAGTGATTGCTAGCAACGAAGTCGCCAACAACAAATACATCACAATCCCACCTTGAGCAATAAATTCGTACATAAACACCCCTTTTTTACCAGACACCAACCAACGATGCAGGCGCAAGTATAGACAGCATCACTAGCGCTGCAATCATCAGCTTCATATTTTTGGATATGCCTAGGCTTAGAACATCCGATTAAAACATCAAATTCATAGAATATGTGCGCTTTTTTCGTTACGCTTCGCCGAGATGTGGATAAAAAAGTAGAAGTGAGGAAGCCGTGATTAATAGTTTTGATGCGCGTAACAAGCTAAATGTTGATGGTAAAGAGTATGTTTATTACCAATTAGAGGCAGCAGGAGACACTTCCCACCTGCCCTACTCTTTGAAAATTTTATTGGAAAACCTGCTTCGCCGTGAAGATGGCATCAATGTTACCCGCGAAGATATTTTAGCACTTATTAACCGCAAACCTGGCGATGAACCGCGCGAAATCGCCTATATGCCAGCCCGTGTGTTGATGCAAGATTTTACTGGTGTGCCTGCTGTCGTTGATTTGGCAGCTATGCGTGATGCTATGGCAAACCTTGGCGGTGATCCTGCAAAAATCAATCCTCTTGCCCCTGCTGAATTGGTCATCGACCACTCTGTGCAAGTCGATAACTTTGCCTCTGATGATGCCGCTGCCAAAAACACCGCCATTGAATTTGTACGCAATGAAGAGCGTTACAATTTTCTTAAATGGGGTCAAAATGCTTTTGAAACCTTTAAAGTTGTGCCTCCAGGCACGGGCATTGTGCATCAAGTCAACCTTGAAAACCTTGCCCGTACCGTATTTGTCAACGATGAAGACGTTGCCTACCCTGATACCTTGATTGGTACAGATTCCCACACCACCATGATCAATGGACTAGGTATCTTGGGTTGGGGTGTTGGTGGTATTGAAGCCGAAGCTGCCATGCTTGGTCAGCCTGTATCTATGTTGGTGCCCAAAGTCGTGGGTTTTGAATTAACAGGCTCACTTCCCGAAGGTGCATTGGCTACTGATTTGGTCTTAACCATCGTACAAATGCTACGCCAACATGGTGTGGTCGGTAAATTTGTCGAGTTTTATGGTTCAGGGCTTGATACATTACCCCTTGCAGACCGTGCCACCATTGCCAATATGGCTCCTGAGTATGGCGCAACATGTGGCATCTTTCCTATTGATGATGAAACACTGAACTACCTTGAATTAACAGGGCGTGGTGCGCAAATTCCCTTGGTCAAAGCCTATTACCAAGCGCAAGGTATGTTCCGCGAAGACAATCACAACGCGGCTGTTTATGATGAAAGCATAGGCTTGGATATGACCAGTGTTGTCCCATCCATTTCAGGTCCTAAGCGCCCCCAAGATCGCATTGTATTGAGTGAAGCAAAAACAGCATTTAGCAAAGACGTAGAAATCATCAAAGCTGAAGCTGGCTTACACTCCAAAGCCATTCAAACCAGCATCAAAGGTCAAAATGTCACCATAAAAAATGGCGCAGTCGTCATTGCCGCCATTACATCTTGCACCAACACCTCCAACCCCAC
>JAUZQU010000068.1 GCA_030950835.1 Mariprofundaceae bacterium
GGTGTCTCTACATCAAGGAAGTCTTGGCTATCCAAATAATTACGCGCGGCATGGCTTACTTTATGGCGCAGCATCAAGTTTTTTTGCATTTTCGGACGGCGCAAATCCAAATAACGGTATTCCAAACGATGTTGCTCACCAGCATTGCAATCATCATCAATGGAAAAAGGAGGCGTTGCCGCGCGATTCAACACTTTGAGTTCAATGATTTTGATTTCGACTTCACCCGTTGCCAATTTGCGATTAATCACCGCATCATCACGGGCAATGACTTCACCAATCACTTCAATCACATCTTGCTGCCGCATGGAATGGGCAAGTTGGTGCATTTCAGGGGTGTCAGGGTGAGCGACGACTTGAATTAAACCAAAGCGGTCACGCACGTCTAAAAAGATGACACCACCATGATCACGGTTGGTTTCAACCCAGCCCGAAAGGCATACTTGTTGCCCTAAATGTGATGTGCGAAAGTTGCCACAATATGTGCGGGGAAGTGTGTGGTTAGACTGGGAAGTGGTCATTTAAAACTCCAAAATTATGAATCCATCACGCGACTAATCATGAGACGAATACGCCGCAACCTAACCATGACCCAAACGACTGCAAGCCACCTGTTGCACTTATCATTTTTGAAGCCTTGTTGAACAAGATAAATTGACATGTATGCTTCCCCACGGTGATGTTCAAGCTATCATCATTTTACTGCCAAAAGTGTACAGAGGGACAAATCATGGTTCAAATCAAAAGTGATGCAGATATTCAGGCGATGCTTCCTGCATGTCAACATGCCGCCAATACCTTGGTCATGATTGAAGAGCATATAAAAGCGGGAATCACGACCAATGAAATCAATCGTATTGTGCATGAATATACCTTGCAACATGGCGGAATACCTGCCCCGTTGAATTATCGTGGTTTTCCTAAATCGGTGTGTACTTCGGTGAATCATGTGGTGTGTCATGGTATTCCAGACCATAAAAAGCTTAAAGATGGTGATATTATCAATGTTGATGTGACCACGATTATCGATGGTTGGCATGGTGATAATAGTAAAACATTTTATGTGGGAAAACCCAAAGTGCGCGCCCAGAAAGTCACCGAAGTTGCTCGCGAAGCCTTACAAATAGGCATTGATGTGGTCAAACCAGGGGCAACATTGGGTGATATTGGTTATGCCATCCAGCAATTTGTTGAAAAGAATCGTTTTAGTGTGGTGCGCGAATATTGCGGACATGGCATTGGGCGTGTGTTCCATGAAGACCCACAAGTGGTGCATTATGGCAAGCAAGGTGAAGGCATGGTGATTCGAGAAGGCATGGTGTTTACTATCGAACCTATGGTGAATGCGGGTAAAGCGGCAGTAAAACTGCTCAATGATGACTGGACTGTGGTTACCCGTGACCGTTCATTATCTGCACAATTTGAACATACCCTTGCTGTACGCCCCAATGGGGTTGAAATTTTAACCTTACCAACGATATAAAAGGATAAATGATGAAAAAAACTTTAATGTTTACCTGTTTAAGTATGGGATTAGTGGGTCTTTTTAGCGTCCAAGCTTGGGCGGAAGATGCACCACAAGACACGTATAGCCAAACACCTTTGCCCCTCAATGAGGTGGTCGATCAAGATGTAAAAACTCAGGATGACAGCAGCCAAGAAATGCCGCTACCAAGTGTTATCACCAAACAGCCAAGCATGGTGATACCAAAGGCTGTATTAACGACTGCACCTACAGTGGATATACCACAACTTAATCGTCAAGAAATAGCGGGTTTACACCTTGATTTGCTGCGTAAGCATGTTGAATCCTTGAAAGGGGGAGGTATGTTTGGTGGTTTATTTTCCTCCAAATCAGCTTTGCATGAGACTTTGCTGCAAGATATAGACATATTCTTTAATATTTATCCTGACTTAGACTATGCTGCTGAAGTATTGTTTTTGCGCGGTAAAATCCATCGTTTACATAACAACGAAGAGCAAGCAGCACTGGCTTGGTTGCAAGCATTACATGAGTTTCCCGATGCGGAAATCAGCACCAATACGCGTCAACGTTTAGCAGATTTACTTAAAAAAGACTGGGATGATTATGCAGAACAGATTACACCTTTGTTCAACAGTGTACAAAGTGCTGATAAAGCAACCCGTTTAAGCCACCTTATCAATCAATTATATCAAATCGAAGATAAAAAGCTGGCTCAAGCGTCATTACAATTACAAGCATCATTTTTGAAACGTTTTCCGCAAGATAATCATGCTGATGAAGTGCAAGTCTTGATGGCACATAACTTAGGTTCGGGTTCTGCGGAAAGTGGTGTGTATGCTTTTAAAAAGTTGCTCGCTTTATATTCCAACAGCAGTTACCGCGTAGAATCGATGTTGGCCATTGCGGACTTGCAACGTTTACGTTTAAAAGAGTATGACAATGCTGCCCATGGTTACAAAACCTTGATTGAGCAACATCCTACGCACCAGTTGACCCAATATGCCTATCAAAATCTTGCGCTTACACTGAACAAACACTTGCGTAACTATGATGAAGCCATCAACGTCTATACCAGCATCATCGCTCTCTATCCTGAAGATCCGATGACACTCTCAGCATTACAAATGATTGCGAAGCTGCAAGAAAAAAAGACAGGTGCGCCACGAAAAGCAGTGGCAACGTTACGTCAACTAGCCACCATGTTTGAGGGCAAAGAAGCCGTGCAAGCGCTTGAACAGGCGATGAAAATTTGCGAGCGTAAGCTTAAAGATCAAATGTTGTTGATGGAAGTTCAAGAGCAGTTGGTGCGTGACTTTCCTGACAGTAAAGCGGCACCGCTTGCTTTGTATGATATGGCGCAATATGCTGAAAAAGAGTTAAAAGACCCCAATCAAGCCTTGTCTTTATACCAACAGTTCATTCAGCAATATCCTGAACATAAAAAAGCCAAAGAAGCGCGTAAACATTTGTAAAAAAGTGCTGAATGTGATAATAAATACGGCTTGATGTTCAAAACATAGCGTCATAAGGATAACGCCTTGAATACACCACTTCATATCATCGCCGATAGCAATATCTGGGGCGCACAACAAGCATTTTCAGCCTTGGCTGGGTTCGATGTACGTTTGGACATCCTTGAACATCAACATATCACGGCAAAACGTGTGCAAGATGCCGATATTTTGCTGGTGCGCTCATCGACCAAGGTCAATCCAGCTTTGCTTGCAGACTCTCAAGTACGTTTTGTTGGCACGGCGACCATTGGTGATGATCATGTGGATACCACTTATTTACAACAACGTAACATCCACTTTTCTTCGGCTGCAGGCAGCTCTACTGAATCCGTGGTTGAATATATGTTGGCCGCTTTTTTTCAGCTTGAGCAACTCGGTTATATGGACTTTTCTCAAGATTGTTTAGGCATCATTGGTGTGGGTCGCATTGGTGGACTGCTGAATCAAGCTTGTGCAAAATTAGGTGTGACAACGTTGCTCAACGACCCGCCTCGTCAAGTCGAATCTCGTCAAGCCGAATCTCACGATACCCAATCAGGCAGCACAACACCTTTTCAAAGCCTCAACACGCTCTTACAACAAGCAGATATACTTACCTTACACACCCCGCTTGTCCAAGGTAAAAGTGCAGCAGAAGATACGCTACACCTGCTTAATGCTGAGCAAATAAGTCAATTTAAAGGCAAAGGTATCATCAATGCTGGGCGTGGTGCATGTTTGGATAATCAGGCTTTATTGGCTTGGTTAGAACAAGATGTAGGTCGCTTTGCCGTGTTGGACTGTTGGGAAGATGAACCCAATATCA
>JAUZQU010000069.1 GCA_030950835.1 Mariprofundaceae bacterium
CAACGCTGGTGAGCTTGGTAAACTCGATGCAGAGCGTATCAAACTCGAAACCCAGATTGACAAAATCGCTGGTGGTACAAAATACAATGGTATTGAGCTGTTGAATGGTAAAGGCGCTGGCTCGGTTGGTTTTAATACCAACTTTAACGCTGGTACCAATACGACTGTTCTTGGTGCGAAAGTATCATCGGCTTCAACTGATGCTCCAAATGCGGTATATACGATGACCAATGTCTCTGCTACTTCAGCAGGAACACCTGGAGCAGCCACGCTGGGCGCTGATGCTGCTGCGCTTACTATTGGCACAACATCCACAACCAACATCAATGCAGCGTATACCGTTAGTCAAGACGCTACTGGTCAGATCACGGGCGTAACGTCAGTAGCTACTGGCGCAGCAAACTTGTTAACTGATCCAGGTGGTAGTGGTGCTGTTGCTTTCGGTGCTAACCAAGTAAATGCGATCACGCTTTCTGATGGCACAGCTATGTCACTAACGATGGCAGCGGTTACTGGTGGCGCTGCAACAACCAGTACTATTGCTGTAACAGGTCAAGCTGTATCAGGCACAGGTAATGTTGCCATTACCAATGCTACTGGTACAAACGTGGGTAATGTTGCATTCCAAGCTAACTCAACTGTAGATGCGCAATTGGACGATGGTTCAACATTGAGCATTAACTTTGGAGCCACTGCAGCTGCAGTGGGTGGTGAAACCAACACTGTAACGATATCAGGACAAGAGGCATTTACAGCTGGTGCTAACGCCGGTTTAACTAGTGCATCGGTTGTGTTCGCATCGGGTGCAACCAAAACCTACAACATTGATGCTGATGCTACAGGTACAGTATTCACTATCCAAGATACTTCAAGTGGCTCAAATGTAGATGTTGGTACAGTAACATTCACCAACGGTACACCTGAATCTCAACAAGTATTGCTTAATGATGGTAATAAACTATCACTAAGCTTCTCTGGTACTGCTGATACAGCAAACGTCGGAGCTGGTGCAGGTGGTAACTTGCTTACAGGTGGTAACGCAACTGCTGCCAACATGGCATTCCAAGTGGGCGCAAACAATGTATCTTCTGACCAAGTCAACATTAACTTGGGCAACTCATACACCACGGCTTCTCTTGGCTTGGGCACTGGCGATTTGACTACGCAGTTTAATGCACAGTCTTATATCACCACTGCTCAAAATGCGTTGGATAAGTTGATTACGCAACGTGCCGATTTGGGTGCAACGCAAAACCAACTTGACTATGCATCTGCCAACCTGGCATCAGGTATTGAGCAAGCTGGAGCTTCTGTATCAGCAATTAAAGATGCGGATATGGCTTTGGAAATGGCTGAATTCACCAAAAACAAAATTCTCGTTCAAGCGGGTACGTCTATGTTGGCACAAGCCAACCAAGCGTCGCAGAACGTGATGTCTTTGTTTAGATAAGTTCAGGTAATCGCTGCGTTTCTTTCCTTCAGTTTATGTGGAGGAAAGAAACAAGGCTATTTTCCATGTTATGTTTAATAGGAGGTAAATCATGAATCCCGTATCCCATATCACAACTGTATCCACGGCGCCTGTTGCTCATGTAGCTGCAGAACCCAAGGTATCGACGGTGAGTGCATCCAATGTACAAGTGGGGAGAGAGGCGGTAGTGCGTTTACAAGCGCAATCGAATCAACATAAAACGAACCAAAGTGGGCAACAAGCCCAAAACCATGAACAAAAAATCAACACAGAGGTGTTGGAAAGAGCAGTTTCAGCAGCTAATTTTGAATTTTCAGGCTCCAATGAAGGCGTGTCATTTACGTACAATGAAAAGCTCAATCAGCTTTATGTGCAAGTGATTGATCAGCAGTCAGGGAAAGTGATTCGTGAAATCCCGCCCAAAGAGTTCATTGAACATCAAGCAGCCATGCGTGAACGCATTGGTCTTTTGTTGAGTAAATTAGGCTAATGGCTGGTTTATCCTCCATATCAGGTTTGATTGCAGGTTTTGATACCAAAGGTGCAGTCAAAGAATTGGTGAGCATTGAGCAATATCAGATTGATAAGCTCAAAGGCAAACAAGAGCAGCAAACTGAGATTCAAAACGAGTTTGCCACCCTCAACAATATGCTGTTCAATTTCCGCAACACCGCAGCAGCCATGGCAGATCAAAGCTCTTTTTTCGCTTATACTGCAGACTTATCCAGCAGCAACCCTGTGGTCTCCCCTGCTTCTATCATTGATGTTACAGGTGGTTCAAGTGTCAATGCAGGCAGCCATACGGTGGTCGTGCAACAACTTGCCCAAGCCCAGCGTGATGCTTCAAGCTCCGCCATCTTAGACTTTTCAGGCACGGCAGCTGCCCAAGATAGTTCAGCTTTAGGTCTAGCGGGTTCTTTCACCATTGAAGGCATCAATATCAGCGTCAACACTGCCGACAGCATTCAAGACATCGCTTCAGCCATCAATCAACAAAATGCAGGTGCTTCGGCTACAGGTGTCTCTGCTTCGGTGATGAAGGTCAATGATTCTGACTTCCGACTTATCTTACAACATGACAGCACCGGTGCGACGGGTTTTAGCCTTGCAGGTGCTGATTTAACAGGCTCGTTATCTTCTCTGGGCTTTTCAGGTGGCGGACAAAGCTTACAAACTGCCCAAGATGCGATAGTGGATGTGGATGGTTTAGCCATCACCCGCAGCAGCAACAATATTGATGATGTGCTCACAGGCATCACCCTCAATCTCAAACAAGCCGACCCTGGCACCACCATCACCTTAGGTGTGGATGTGGATACCGTATCTTTACAAAATAGTGTGCAAACATTTGTCGATAGTTACAACGAAATCAAAGACTTCATCAACGCGCAATACAAGTTTAATGAAGAAACAGGAGGGCGTGGTTTACTCGCCTCCGAAGCCTTGTTAGGCAGCATTCAATCGAGCATGGCAAACAGCCTGCTGACTTCTGTCCCCAACCTTGGCAGCGATAGAAATAGCTTGGTTATGATTGGCGTTGAGCCTGATATTGAAGGGCGTTTGCTGATCAATGAAGATAGATTTTTAAACTTCTTAAACAGCGACCCTACTGCCATACGCGATGTGTTTGTAGCAGCTGGGAGCAGCAATAATCAACAGCTTGATTTTTTGGTGCACGGACAAAACACACCGTCTGGCATCTATGCCGTAAATATCACCCAAGCTGCAACACGCGCACAAGTGACAGCCTCCATTGATTTAATTGCCAACCCACTCAGCGCCAACCAAAGCCTCACCTTAACCCAAACATCCGATGGCAGACAAGCCATCATCAACCTCACCGCAGGGCAAACACAATTGGATATTATCAGTGCCATCAACACTGAATTGGACGCAGATTATACCGAAGAACATTTCCTTTCCACGGCATTACAAACCGCCTCTGGTTTTGCCACAGCTTCCACACGTTTAAGTGAGCTTGTAGATAGTGGTGGTGCTTTGCTCAACGTCGCACAAGGTGATACCATCACGATTGCGGGTAACAATCGCGGCGGCGCTAGTATTTTAAGCACGTTTACCATCATCGACCCTGCTTTAGACACCATCGCTGATTTGTTTTCCGCCATTCAAACCGCCTATAGCCAACAAGCCATCGCCAGCATTGATCTCAATGGTAATATCAGACTCACTGAAAATCAGTCTGGTGATAGCTTGTTATCTTTCACCATGACTGCCAACAATGAATCCGCTGCAAGTTTAGACTTTGGCAGTGATACCGTTGCCACCGAAGGTCGTTATCCGCTGGGTTTAGAAGCTATTATTTTAGGCAATGCCATACAAATTCAACACCAGTCTTTTGGCGCACAAAGCTTTTCAATTAGCCAAAGTGTGGATGGGCTTGGCATCAGCAACCAAACACTGACCGCTTTTGACATTGCTGGTAATATCAATGGTGAAACCACCACGGGTAGAGGACAAATGCTGATTGGCAGCGCAGGAAATATTGATGGTATGGCTATTTTTTATACGGGCAGCACTTCTGGCTATGTTGGCGATGTTACCGTAGGCATGGGCGCTTCAGCACGTTTAGAAGGTGTATTTGATACCTTCGCCAACCCTGTAACAGGCTTATTACAAAACCGCGTTGAGCGCTCACAAAATGATTTTACTTCACTCGGACAAAAAATTGCCGATATGGAAAGACAGTTGGAAACAAAAGTGTTCACGCTTACCCAATCTTTCATCAACATGGAAAGTGCAATGGCAAGGTTGAACACTTCGGGTGATTATCTCACCCAACAATTCGATGCGATGAACGCAGCGAACTAAAATAGCAACAGCACGGAGGCAATCATGTCAGGTTACAAAGCATATCAAGGGCAACAAATTCAAGGAGCAGGGCCATTAGGGCTTGTGGTATTAAGTTATGATGCTTTATACAAAGCTTTAGGTCGCGCACGTTTATCCATTGAAAAAAACGACCTCGCACAAGAAGCAGATCACACTGCCCGTGCTATGGAAGCTATCATTGAGCTTTCATCAAGCTTAAACTTTGAGGCAGGTGAAGATATTTCCACCAGTTTAGCAAGTTTATATGCCTATATGATGGATAGGTTGGCTGGAAGTATGTGTTCAGGGAAAACTGAGCATATTACTGAAGTCATGCAGTTGGTTGAAGTATTACGCGATGGTTGGCAGCAGTTGGCACAACAGCAAAGCAGCCAACAAGCAGCGGTTCAGGCGCAACCACTTGCTCAAAACCAAGCTGTTGACCCAGCAAGTGTCAGCCAAAAGCAAACGCGCCAAGAAACATCGCAGCAAGGTTATGCCAACATGACAACAACCGCGTCACGTTTAGATGGTTATGCCGCATAATCATCCCTTAGTTGAACAATGTGAGCATGCTTTTCATAACATGCAACAGCACATTCATCTGCGGCATTGGCAGCAACTTGACCATGCCGCAGAGCTTGTAGCTTCTAGTTTGCAAGCCCTAATCAACACATCAACCAACACCGCAAACATACCCCAACAAACACTATCCAACCTCGATAGAATGCACAGGCGAACCACCAGAATGTTGCACAATGCCATGTTATCCAACCGCCATGACATGGATGAAGTGCAACAAGGTGTGCGCCAATTACAACGCAGCCAGAGGCAACTGGATCAAGCAGATGAAGTTAGATGATAGTGCGTTGTAAATATTCAACCAACAAGTCATGATTAAAGGGTTTTCGCATCAAATTGACATGTAAACTCGATGGAATGCGTTGATATGTATAACCTGTCATCAAACAAATCGGTAAACTTGTATCTTCTTTTCTGATCGCACGCGCAACTTCAATACCATCCATATTCGGCATCACAATATCCATCACTACCGCGTCTAAATTGGAGCCATGTTCTCGCCATAAGGCTAAACCTTGCAAACCATCTTCAGCAATTATCACATCATAACCATGCTGTGATAATACTTCTTCCAACGACAAACGCTGCCCCTCATCATCGTCTACCAATAAAATTAAACCACCACGTTCGGACTCTTTTATAAAATCCATCACCAAAGGTAAACGGATACGCACGGTGGTATGTGAGCCCTGAATACTTTCAATATCCAGCGTGCCATTTAACTGTTGCATATAAGACATCGCACTGGTCAAACCCAGCCCCGTACCTTGACCAACAGCCTGGGTGGTGAAAAAGGGGTCTAAACAATGTTGTAAAGTTGCAGCGTCCATACCTCCACCATTATCATAAATGATAATTTCTACTGCTTGTCCATCCCCCACATGCACCTTCACCTCAATGACTTCGGCTAAGTTGTCTTGTTGTTGCGCCCTCTGCTGACGCAAAGATGTCGCTGCATTA
>JAUZQU010000007.1 GCA_030950835.1 Mariprofundaceae bacterium
AAAGGCAGCAATGCTTGCTTTTTTCCATTGATATCAATATCAAAGCGCAGGTCAAACCAATCATTACCCTGCTCTTCAATATCGGCATGCCAGTCTTCGGCTTCGTGGACTTGCATATTAAAGTCATCAGCAATTTCAACCTGCCAACCTTTCCCTTCAAGCTGAGGAATACTCTGGCTGATGAATTCCGCCCATAAGGTATCATTTTCTAGGCTATGCTCTGTTTTAAAGAAGAGAAAAAGGTCGTTATCTTCTTCAATAAGACCTGCTGCAATGCCAAAGCTGTACGCTTGATTCACAAGCTCATCTTCTGCCTCAGCATCACGGGATATTGCAATGATTTTATTGCCTTGTTTAACCATCACCTGTTCATCGTCAGGGTGTATAGACACTTCATGTCCAGCATAGGCAAAGCGCAGCCGCCCCAAACGCAAACGATCATCCGCTATCGTTACAGTATGCAAATACAGGTGAGGAACAGGCTTTTCACCCGTAATGGATTCACTTTCAATCGCCTTTGGCGGTGTCAGTGCCGCTTTGGGCATAGACATCACGGTCTGTTGGCTAAACGCATCCACCAAATCAGCTGGAATCACTGGTGCATTCAACAACATTTGCAGCTGCTGAGCATTATAATCCATAGATCCCAACAACCCAGCTTGATGTTGCTCCATATCAAGGTAGCAGGCAGGTTCGCTAGGTATCAACACTGCTTGCGGCTTGATTTGCAACTGCAACTGCGCATTGCCCTGATTATCATAAAGCCACTCTTGCGCACAAACCCGTTCTTCTCCCCAAGTTAATGGCTCATAACGCTGGTGGTTTTCGATAAAACAGCGTCCTGTCTGCACCATGCGTGGCAAAGCAATCGCACTTGCGGCACTTTGCAAAAAGCAGTTGTTGCCATAGCCATTATTACTCGCCGTAAGCAAGCGTAATATCTCAATATCTTCATCTTGGATGTAAGCAGCGCGATAATAACCAATATCCCTAAGGTTAGAAAAATAAACCTCCGAACCCTTGGTCAAACCATTGCCTCTTTTGAGAAAAGCAACAGAGCGAAATGTAACCTCAACATCATGGGATGCGGTGTTTTTTGTCAGCACATAAACCAAAAACTTCTTGGCCGCATATTGCCCGTCCGTGCCCGCACTATCCGAGGCAAAAGAGGCGCTAAACTTGTCTAACCAAGACAGCGCATTAGGCACCTTTTTTTTTGTTTTTTCATCCGACAGATACTGCAGGCATGCCGCGACCACATGTTTACAGTTCTGGTTGACGGGACAAGAGCAAAGCCCTACCAGGTTAATGCCATACGCGTGCTCTTTGATGCAAACCGTCTGCACGTATCGAGTCCTTTGGCTGCCCTGCACTTCCGATTCAAAGACCACGATATTATGCTCAACCCTCAATACATTCAACGTGGGCACTTTGCCTTGGTTGAAATAGGTCAGCCCACGCTGGTAGTAAGCGTTAACAACTTCTTCTTTGATATCATTCTTGGTAAAGTGCATTAGGCCCTCACAATTTCAGTTCATGTTTCGCGCAGTTTAATGATATTTCATTTGACTGAGTTGACGAGACACAAGGTTTGCATCATTTGATATTTTCCGCATATTATCAAGATTCTCTTTGCATTCACCATCTTCTCGCTGCATTACGCATCGTTAGCACATCACGATTAGCATACAAGGATTTACATCAGTTTATCAGGTAAATCCATTTCTGTGGCTTCAACATAAACCATCGCAGGATAGACAGGGCCGATGTCCACAATAGCCCAAGTATCGCCACGTTGTCCTATTTCGATGTCGATGACATCACCCAAGCGCAGTTGTTGTACAATCATTTCTGGCAATAATACTGGACCAATTTTATGTTCAGGTTCACTATCAAACGACAACCATAATTGTTTAGGCTCAATCGCGGCAATGCGGGCGTGCCCTTCTTTAAATCGGGTAAAACGTTTACCACGCAAACGCGGAGAAATGCTGCCGCCAAGTCGGATGTGATACAGCAATAAATGCGCTGCCACCGCCGCCCGTTTGGCATCGGGCAAGGTATCTTGCACACAATTTATAAAATGCTGATAGTCCTGCTCTTGCAGCCAGCTTTGCTCATGACAAAAGGTTAACCATGCTTGAAGACACTCCGCACAATATTGAACCATCAATGAGTTGCTACTAGGCTCACGCAACAAATGCCAGCCCATAAAGTCACGCAAATAATCACCATCAATATTATCCAATGGTAAATCTTCTAACGACAAATTCTGCTCACTTTCACCTTCAATAAGCTGGCTGACAAAGGATTCTAAAGATTCTTCCCAAGCTTGCATAGGGCTATCATCATTGAATTCTTCAGCTTGGAAAAGGTCTGAATAATAGATAAGATATTCGCTTAAAAACTGGAATATTTGTTCGCATTGTTGTATCCATTCAGGGTCGTTTGGCTCTTGATTTTGTAAGTGTAACAGGAAACGATCTATCGTTTCTTGCAAGGGAATAGACATGGATATGCTCCGACAGACTTGTTGCCAAGCAGTAGAACGGCTAGGCTTCGACTTCGTATTTTTAGGCAATTATAGCATGATATATGGTTTAGAGAAAGAATGGGGCAGTAGAAAGATTCGCATGTTTACCCATACAGGAGTTGAAGGCAATGATTATCAATGTAACCGCTATTCGCGCAGGACATATCTTGGACTGGGAGAAGGCGTTGTGGAAAGTGATGAAAATTCAACATGTTACCC
>JAUZQU010000070.1 GCA_030950835.1 Mariprofundaceae bacterium
TTGCGTGATAGATTTGGAATGTTGATGCGATTGGAGTTTTATAACCATGCTGATTTAACCCATATTGTGAAACGTTCTGCAGCGTTGTTGGAGATTGCAACCGATGCCAAAGGTGCTGCAGAAATTGCCAAACGTTCACGCGGCACACCTAGGATTGCCAACCGTTTATTGCGCCGTGTGCGTGATTTTGCTGAAATCAAATATGATGGTGTGATTACCCATATGGTTGCCCAGTCTGTTTTAGAACAGTTGGATGTAGACGAATATGGCTTGGATTATTTGGATAGAAAGCTGCTTGCGGCATTGATTGATAAATATGCAGGTGGTCCTGCGGGTTTGGACACCTTAGCTGCATCCATCGCTGAAGAACGCGATACCATTGAAGATGTTTTAGAGCCTTATTTGATGCAAGAAGGTTTTATGATGCGTACCCCGCGTGGCAGAGTAGCAACACCTTTGGCATATGCCCATTTAAAGCGCACATTACCCGAAGCAGATAAACAAGGCTCTTTGCTTTGAGCATCAGCAGACTTGAAGTGCGTATCTATTATGAAGATACCGACCATGGTGGTGTGGTGTATCATGCCAATTATCTGAAATTTATGGAACGTGGACGCACTGAATTTTTGCGCAACTTGGGTTTTGAGCAAAGCATTTTGGCAGCCCAAGAAGATGTGTTGTTTGCTTTAACACGTTCGGATGTGCGTTATGTATTACCTGCATTGTTTGATGATTTATTAACGGTGGAGACATGTTTAATGCAAGCTAAAGGTGCTAGAATACACTTTGTGCAACGTATTCTTCGCCCCAACAGCTCTTCATCACCCACATTGTTGGTTGAAGCAGATATTCATTTGGCATGTATGCAAAAATCAGGCAAAGCCAAGCGTATTCCACCATTTATTCTTGAAAAGATGCGCGTAGAGGAGTTTACATGAACGAAGCAGCACACAACTTATCCATTTGGGTGTTAGTATTAGATGCTGGCATTGTGGTGCAGTTGGTTTTAATCATTTTGTTACTTTTATCTTTTGTCTCGTGGGCAATCATTTTTCATAAATGGAGAACCTTTCGCGCAGTTAAAGCTGACGATGTATTGTTTAACGACTTATTCTGGGATGGCTCAGATATGGAGCAAGTATTGAAAAAAAGCCAAGACTTAGCCCATAGCCCTCAAGCGCATGTCTTTGAACAAGGTTTCCGTGAATACTTACGCTTAAAACAAGATGCACAACAGCAACCCAACGAAGCAGCACCCACGGCTGCAAGCAGCATGTTAAGTGTGCGTCACGCGGTTGATAAAGCGTGGTCGGCACAAATGGATCAACATGGCGCATATTTATCCTTTTTAGCAACTGTGGGTTCGACGGCACCATTTATTGGTCTTTTTGGTACGGTTTGGGGCATTATTGATGCCTTTCAGAATATTGGTTTAACGCAAAACACCTCGCTTGCGACAGTCGCACCGGGAATTGCAGAAGCTTTGGTAGCAACGGCATTTGGCTTGTTGGCAGCTATTCCTGCGGTCATCGCATACAATGCATTTAGTGGGAAAATGAAAGCCATGAACCAGAATTTAGACGCTTTTGCCACTGAGTTCATCCATGTGTTGTCGCGTTATATGCGGAAATAAAGATGAGTATGTGGAAAAACCATCACCAGTGGGGCAATGATCAAGAGCCCATGTCTGAAATCAATATCACGCCTATGGTGGATGTGATGTTGGTATTGTTGATTATTTTTATGGTGGCAGCACCGATGTTGACCCAAGGGGTGAATGTGGACTTACCCGATGCCGATGCGCCGCAAATCCGTCAGCAAAGTGAACCTTTGGTGATTTCGATTCGTGAAAATGGTGATCTGTTTATGCAGAAAAAACAGCTAAAAATCGAACAGCTTGCTCCGCGTATTCAAGCTATGCGCCAAGCTAAACCCAAGCTGCTTGTGTTTATTCGTGGCGATGCCAAAACACCTTATGAACATATTGCAAGCGTGATGAGTTTGCTTGAGTCGGCGGGCATTCAGCAGGTTTCGCTTGTGACAGAACCCCAGCGTTAAATACATTTCCATGCTTGAAACGCGCGATTTACTTTTTGCTTTTTCCCTGCATGTGTTGGTGGTGCTGAGCATTATCGGCATGAATCAATGGCGAGTGGCACCTATGCTTGAACCAGAACGCACGATTGCGGTGAATATGGTAAGTTTAGAAGATTTTTTACGCTTGCAACAGCCCAAGGTGATAATCAAAGAAAAGGTGTTAAAAGCCATCGTAACACCAAAAAAACAGCCGAAACCTGTATTAAAAGCGAAAAAAACAGTCAAAAAGAGTAGGGTAAATGAAGAAGAACTCGACTTTGACCCTTTTGCGCCCATGGAGTCCAGCCAGAATCAGCCTAGGCAAAAGAAAATATCGGGCAAAAAAGCCTTGGCAGCCATGTTGCAAGCCCAATTGGGTGAGCAGGAGGTGACGCGTTATATTTTGGCTATGCAACGTGCCGTGGAACAACAATGGAAAGTGCCTACAGAAGTGATGGGACGTGTGCAGGATGCTTTGGTATTATTAACCTTGTTTCGTAATGGTAAGGTGGCCAATATTGAAATTGTTGAGTCATCAGGCTCTGTACGTTTGGATGAAACCTTAAAACAAGCTATTTATGCAGCAGCACCTTTTGTTTTACCTGAGCAACAGTTTGAACTATTTAAGCAGAATACGATTCGCTTTAAACCTTTAAAATAAGCTAAGCCTTATATATTGAGCTGAAATGTTAAGCAGCTCAAGGGTGCAGGGTTATACCACATATAAACAAGACGAAAGCTAAGTAACCGTGCCTATGCTTACGCGAGAGCATAGGTTATGAATGATGAATGCATCAAATAATCAAGGTGTATCTTTGCTGTTTTATGAGAGCCTCTTAAGGTTTCACAAAGTTAGGTCTTATTTCAATATCAGTTGCAGTACCTAAGTTTTGAATGGCATTGCTGATGGCTTGTGGGTCAATGGGGATATTTCCACCACCTGGTAAACCACCAAGTAGAGGGTTCATAGCAGGCGGAGGAGGGGTGTTCGCTGCTGGCGCATTTGAGTTTGACCCATTATTAGTTTGCCCATTTCCTTCCGGATTATTGCTACCTTGTCCATTACCATTCCCTGGTAAATTAGCTGTGTTCGGTATGAGCAACGGAGCAGCTACGGCAGGCGGCGCAGGCATGCTAGGTTGATCCGCTAAACCAGCGGCAGCATCATCGAACATGATGGATGCTGCATCAGAGAATTGGGGATTGTCGGGTAGCGTATTCGCCACAGGATTGGTTGAATGATTAGCCTGTGTCGGTTTATTTGGTTTGTTTTGTGCGTTGGGTTGTTGCCCATTGGCAGTGGGTTTAACTTGATCGGCTTGCCCTTGTGTTTTAGAGTCCCTTTGATTTTTTGATGGAGTATGGTCTGTATCGATATCATTCTCATCGGCACCGCCAGTTTGATTTGATGGAGTATGGTCTGTATCGATATCATTCTCATCGGCACCGCCAGTTTGATGTGCTGATTGAGGCCGCTTGTGTTGTTTAGGAGAGTCCGTTGCGTTTGAATTTATATCGACAGGGATGATGACCAAGGGTTGGCTGTGCTCTTCTAAATCTTTACTGTTGGTTTGGCGCACCTGAATTTTACGATTAATATCTACATCTGCTGTATTACCAGGGGTGAGCCGGTATTGAATACCTAATCCATTTTCTATATCCACAGCACCCTCCATCAATACAGTACGGGTTGGTAGAGGAGGGATATCCGCGAGCGTAATGTGATCAAAAGCCCGACTTAATAACTCAGGCGTAGGAGGTACCCAAACAGAGAACTCTGTACCACGTACCCCCAATACTGCGGTGGATGTTTGTACACGAAACGAGGCATTACGTGAGGCGAGTTTGTTGACAAAGAAACGTGCTTTCCCCCACAACATATTGATCGAAGCATTCAGTAATTTTTTGCCACGCAAAGAGTATTTCCGCAAAGAAATTCGACTTTTCGCACCAACATATACCTTACTACCATCACCCATGATTAATTTCACACGACCACGCGCCCCTGTAATAATAGAGTCATTACGCAATACCACTCGCCCTTTGCGTATTTTTTCTCTAGTTTCACCACGTTCGATCCAAGCTGGCCCGTAGGTATGTACAATACGCCCCACACCAGATGCAGCATAGACTTGCGAGCTGGGTATAAGTGTGAATAGACATAAAACAATGATGGAAGAAGAAAATGTTTTTAGCATGTTAGATTATCCTCGTGGGTTTTGAAGCTCGTATTTGATGCTGCATGGTATGTCTCAACAACTGCTAGAAAGCCATGGTAGCAGCTGAAAGTATGTGATGAGGCTCACCATCGGCTAGAATACAGCACACCAGCTTTAAATGAGGTGTATGACTTGCTCAGCTCATCAGGCACTACGCCTTCATCATAATTCGATGCATTACTTTGATAAGTTAAATTGAAGATGACTGCATCCGCTTCAGTACCCCAAGGTTTCCAAGTGGTAGAAGTGGCAAGCTGTGTGGCAATATCACTGCGAACGGTATTATCGGTTGGACTGACCAATGCTGCAGTATCTGCTGCGGAGTATTGACGTATAGATGTTTTGAATGTCACCGTGCTATTGACTTCCTTATTCATGGGGATTTGAACGAGCACACTTCCGCCGAACTGGATATAACTATCGGTTTGATTATGACTAGCATCACCTTTGGTAAGCTCACTGGTAGCCTCTGAACTAAAGACAGTATGAATACCTTTAATCTTCACGCCTTTTTGCACACTTAACACATGGCTACTACCCCCCAAACGTGTTAAATCCACTAAATTAAGACCATAAGCATCACTAAAAACCTTTGCCTTACCTGTATATTGATAAACCCAGCCTTTGTTATGATAACGTACACCTAAACCATAACCCTCATACAAAAATGCATCATTCAAGGAGACATGTTCATAGGAGGGAATAAAAGCCCAAGATTTTTCCGACCATGTAGCTGAGAGTGAGTGTAAGAGTAGGTTAAAGTCAGTGCGTGTTTGATAAAAAGTGCCACTAAAGACGTAGTTTAAATCCAATTTACGCATTGCCCAACCCAACATCAGGTTGCTTTGAATACCCGTATCACTTTCACCACCTGTAGATTTTACTACATCAGGCAGCAGCTCTACATTGGAGTTGTAAAACACCTCTGCCGAGCCCATGCCTACAAAACCAAGGATTTTCGATGGTGGTGTAGTCAACAAGTTCCTTGCTGGTGTTGCATATGGCCCTTCTGCATCCAAAGCCAAGGATTTAGTGACCAAGCTTTTCATGGCCTTCATATCGCCATTTAAAAAGGCAGACCAAGCTTTATAATAAAAAGCAGCAGCCTTTTGACCACGCCGTGCTTGTGGGTTGTTGAGTATACCTTCAAAGACACTATCGGCTTGAGCAAAAGATTCAGCGCGAATCAAAACATCACCAAGCATGAGATAAGCTTGTATATCATCAGGGTGGTGTTTCAGCCACCCTTTAATACTGCGCACAGACTCCCAATAGTTTGTTAAACCAATTTCAGAGCGGGCGATACCCATCCATGCAAAACGTGACTTGTCGGATGTTGTATCTTTAGACAGCTCTAACCATCTTTTGAATGTAGTAATAGCTTTTTGAAAATGCATAGCTTCTTGGTAAGCTAAGCCTAGATAATGAATCACACGTAAGTTTTTAGGGAATCGTTGATGTAATTTTTCCAGTGTTGCGGTGGCGTTTTCAAGATCATTAAAACGATAGTCTTCAATCGCCTTTAATAAATTGGCATGGTCATACTTCGTCATCGTTTTGCTAGCAGCCATTGCCACGCTAGCTTGCAGACAAAAAAATGATAATATCAATATATAACCCATGTTCTTCATGCATAAATCCTTAGAAATCATACTTTAGCCCCATAAGCGTTGGTGAAACAAGTGTTTGTTCATTTTCGTGTTTGCGTTTTAATATAATAGATGCATTTTTTTTAAAGTCTTGAATGTAAACGTATAACTACAGCAAACGTAGTGTTATTTTCTATGTTTAGCAAGTTTATCGATACGAAATAAGATTAAAGTCTAAAGTTTGTCTTTTGTTTGACGATAAACTAAAGTAGAAACGTTTGGCTCGGTTGAGTGCCTTTACTTCCTCTCCCCCTTGGGTGCTCCCGAGTCATTCTTTTTCTTTTTACTATTTTTTGAAGCTTCTTTCCTCCTTATCAATTGTCGCAAGGTTTGCTTTTGGCATTTTACTTGCTTTGCCAACGTATGAAAGTCTGTAACAGATTGACGTATGGTGGAGGCAAGTGATGGCGGGTTTATTTTCTAGTCCTTTTTTAAAGCTTGGAGCTGCGCTATCAGCTCGAGAACAAGTACAAACTATGATATCCAGTAATATCGCGAACTCAGACACTCCAAACTATCGCGCTGATAAACGTACATTTTCGGACTTCCTTGCACAAAAAACACGAGAACACGCATCTCCCAACTTAAGCCTGACACATGCACGACATTTAGATAGCAGCCATGAAGCAGGGCTCTCTTTAAGTGTTTTCCGACGTTCCACCGAAGAGCAGCGTATGGATGGGAATACTGTTGATTTACAACTTGAAATGGCAAACTTGTCTGAAAACCAGCTAATGCACGAATTAAACATGAAAATATTACAAAGCCGTTTGGCAGGTATCAGCAATGCGATTAAAGAAGGAGGCCGTTAAATGGCGAATGCACTTTTTACCTCTATGCATATCAGTTCATCAGGAATGTCGGCACAGCGCTCACGCATGGACATTGTGGCGGAAAATATTGCCAATGCAGAGTCCACCAAAACAGCAGATGGCGGACCTTTTCGACGTAGCCAAGTGGTTTTTGAGACGGTAGGAACACAAGCGAACTTTGACAGTGTTTTTCGTGGTTATTTGGAAAGAAAAGGACCTCAATCCGTAAGAGTGACTGAAGTCGGTAAAGACCCTAGCCCGTTTAATCAGGTGTATGACCCTACACACCCTGATGCAGGTGTGGATGGCATGGTGAAGATGCCGAATGTGAACATGATTTCAGAAATGGTGGATATGAATTCAGCAGCGAGAAGTTTTGAAGCGAATGTGACTACCATGGATGCTTCAAAACGGATGTTCTTAAAAGCATTAGAATTGTTGCGCTAAGTGATTCGATTCAAGAGCAGAGCAACGCGTAGGTCAAAGGGATAATATATGAATATTCAAAGTTATGGCCCCCATATCAACAAACCAGATTTGAACGCTGTTTCTTCTCAGGGCAAGGTCGATGGACAAGGTAGTTTTGGTTCGGTTTTAAAACAGTATACCGAACAAATGAACCATGATGTCAAAGCTGCGGCGCAACAGGCTGAAACCTTGGCCATTACAGGTGAGGGTAATATGTCGGAGACTTTATTGGCGGTTAAACAGGCTGGTTTATCCTTTCAACTGATGTTGGCAGCGCGTAATAAAGTGATGGATGCTTATCGGGAAGTCATGCGTATGCAGGTGTAGGTTTTGAGGGACTTGATGTTGAGAAGTTGTACGGGGAATAAGATGTATAAAGGGGAATATAATGGCTGAAAACTTAACACCACAAACAGCAAGCGCAGATTTATCGGGGCCTATACTGTCAGCTAGAGATGAGGTGCATACGGGAAGTATTGAAGGTACTGCACCACCATTGTCGGGTATGCAGCAAGTGTTGCTGAAAAACAGGCGTTTGATTTTATTTATTGCTGGTGCTTTGATGTTTTTGGGTTTTGTGGGGTTGATGTTGTG
>JAUZQU010000071.1 GCA_030950835.1 Mariprofundaceae bacterium
AAGTCCATGACACCATCAGCAATAGCCTCGAAGCCAGCATTTTGGTAGCGACCGATCAGCTGCATATCAAAGACTCCTGCCAAGAGGTGGTGGGCAGAGCGTTTAACCGTTGCCAGAGTTTTGGGGACACAATATCATTTAGTTTTTCCATCAGCATAAAGTACCAGTTGAGACCGTTAACATCAAATAATGAGGCAATTCTTCCCAGAACTCCAACTACGCATTTAAGTCGTTAAATGTATATTCATTTCTATAACAGGCACATGAAGCTGGAAGAATAAGGGGACAGTATACTATTTAATTATTCACCAGTGAAAAAGGGTAAGTTCTCCATCATTTCTTTGCCACCAAAGAAACGAAGCAAAGAAACTGCCCCAAATGATTTGCTGTTCCCTCCGTTTAGCCTGTCAAAACGGGGCGAAAATCAGCAGGGGGAGGGGTCCCGTCCACGTGTCCGCCAGAGTGAAGAAAGGAGCCTGGTCTATCATTGTACTACAATCAACAGAGTTTTGGGGACACAATATCATTTAGTTTTTCCATAAGCATAAAGTGCCAGTTGAGACCGTTAACATCAAATAATGAGGTGTTCTTCACAAGCCTCCAACTACGCATTTAAGTCGTTAAATGTATATTCAATTCTACAACACACACATGAAGTTGCATCATCTGTACACATCATCATATTGCAATCCTCACACTTATTCTATAAATTGTAGATGTGAGACGCTACAAAATGAACATAGTATCATTGACTGAAGTAAGAAATAATCTTAAATCTGTATTGAACCACGTTATAGATGCTGCTTCCTGCACGATTATTACAAGGCGATATACTGAAGATGCTTGAATTCAGGTGTTTGGCTCATTCGAGCATAACGCATAAGTATGTGGATAGAATGATGGGAGTAAGGTATGTTTATTAGTGCGCTTGATCTTTTTAAAGTTGGTATTGGGCCATCAAGCTCCCATACCATGGGGCCGATGTTAGCGGCATGGGAGTTTGTTCAGCTCATCAAAAAGTATGCTTTAACACATGAATTGGCTCAGGGTATTGTGATTCGATGTACCCTCAAAGGCTCGTTGTCGGCTACAGGAAAAGGACATGCTACGGATCGTGCAGTTGCCCTAGGTTTACACGGCTACTTGCCCAAAGATGTGGCGGCTTTGGATTTGGACACACTTGTTGAGCAGATTTGGACACAAACATCCATCAGCATAGACAAGAGTAACACTGTGCTTTTCTCTGCAACCAAAGACATTATTTTTGATACTGGAAAACCCCTTATAACGCATCCAAATGGTATGATATTTGAGTTATTGAGCGAAGCAGGAGATGTGCTTGTTTCAGAAACCTACTTCTCTATTGGTGGTGGTTTTATTAGCAGAGAAGCCGAGATGGAGCAGGTGGTTGCTCCCCTGCAAATGCAAGCAATAGACTCCTTTCTTTATGCTTTTGACTCTGCTGAATCGATGTTAAACATGTCAGTCGATAGTGGTTTATCCATTGCGGAGATGAAGAAACGCAATGAAACTGTGCTGATGACAGAGGAAACACTAAACCAAGGGTTGGATTCAATTTGGCAGGCAATGCAGCAGTGCATACAACGCGGGCTAGCTACACAAGGCATTTTACCAGGTGGGCTGAATATACCAAGACGCGCCCAAGGGCTGCATGAGCAGCTGCAAGAGCAGCCCAAACAAGCCGATGTGAACGATTGGTTATGCGCTTATGCTATGGCAGTCAATGAAGAAAATGCAGCAGGACATATGGTGGTGACTGCACCAACCAACGGTGCAGCAGGCGTGATCCCCGCTGTATTGTACTATTTCACCACCCATATGGGTGGAAACAAGCAGCAAGTGAGAGATTTTTTGTTAACTGCAAGCGCAATAGGTGGGCTGATCAAACATTTAAGCTCTATTTCAGGTGCGGAAGTTGGCTGTCAAGGTGAGGTAGGCTCTGCTGCGGCTATGGCGGCATCTGGCTTATGTGCGGCACTGGGCGGAAGTTCCCAACAAATAGAACATGCTGCTGAAATGGCGCTTGAACACCATCTCGGTATGACCTGTGACCCTGTTGGTGGTCTGGTGCAAGTACCTTGCATTGAGCGCAATGGTTGTGGTGCGATCAAAGCATATACTGCGACTTCCCTTGCCATGCGCGGCACGGGGGAACATTTTATGTCGTTGGATAAATGTATTGCAGCCATGAAACAAACGGGTGAGGAAATGTCTGTAAAATTCAAGGAAACATCTTTGGGTGGGCTTGCGGTGACGATTACCGAGTGTTGAACATATATTAACTTCCGTGTGACTATTCATGGAACTTTTGAGCTTGCGCATACAGGTTTTTGTGGTTGATAATGTGGGTTGTTATGGCAACATTCGCGCCTCATAAAATATTGTGATATACATAAAGGTGCTTCGTCACCTTTAAGAGAGGATGATGATGATGGTTTTATTACGTTGGTTGGCAGTGCTTATTTTGGTGTGCCTTCCTCTTATTATATTTAATATAGATGAGTTAAAGGTTTATTATACCGTAATCACTCCTTGGCTGTCCCCGGTTATTCCTTTGACCATTTTTTTTGCTGTTCCAGTAGAGAAGTATAAAATATACATAACGTTTATCCTGTCAATAGTTTGTGCGTTTTCGTTCATGCTTATTTTTGAGGCTGGGGATAGGCTTACGGATAAGGCGAGCGGGGAGTCATTCGGCATGTTATCTGCAGGGTTAATTGTATTACTTCTTGGAGTAGGAATGTCAAGGTCAAGGGCTGCGAGAAACAAGGCAGCGGCTGCGAAAAACAAGGCAGCGACAAGTCATGCCGAAGAAGTAAAACAGGCAATTGAGGACGGCGGAGACAATATCCTGCAAGTTGAAGGTGAAGTTTTAGAGTTTAAAGTGACTACAGGTGAACTCATTGGGCAAGATCGGCATAGTGAAACCACGGTATCAGGTGGGGCAACCATAAATGGACACTCATCGGGTGTGAGTTCATATACAACTACAACACAGGATTTCTGGTTACGGTTGGATAATGGGAAAGAGCTAAATATACGTTTAAGTAATGAGGATCTTGTGATGCGTACAGGTCAACGAATATCCGTGGTTTATGTAAGGAATAAAACAAGTAATGGGGATTACTACTATGCGATCATAGCCAATCATGCTTCTGATACTTATAGAGATCTGTCACCTAACTTCCAGTCTTTAGGTATCCCTACTGGAAAGTCGACATTTCT
>JAUZQU010000072.1 GCA_030950835.1 Mariprofundaceae bacterium
AACTGTGTTGCAACAAGCTATGATGTTGGATGAATTGAACCATCATATCAAGATGTTGAAGCCCTCTTATTTGCCTAAAGAAGACCCAGCTTCGTTGGTACAAGGGCACTGCTTGTTGGTCAGTAACTTAAGCAGGCCCCATGATACAGCGCAAATCATGCCATTTTCACCTAAAGACCATGTTGCTGATTATATTGTGGTGCCCATGGACGACTTTATCGACAAACTGGTGGTTTCCATTGATCGCTCTGAGAAAGTATTAAAAAATCCAGTGTTACAAAGCGCCGACTTACAGATTGAAGAGTCTTTACATACCACGATTGTGGGTGGCAATGCGATTTTGGATGCACTACGCATGAAATCGCGAGGCACGGAAAGGCAAGAATATGGTAATGCCAAGTTTGTTGCTGGCTGGTCGCTGGCGAGAAGTATTGTAGACTTGCAAAAGGCCAATGCCAAAACGGGAAGTTTGGTGCAAGAAGAAGAGAAAAAAGGGCAAGTTGTTGGTGCTTGGACGGTGATGAATATTAGCCGTACAGGTTTGGCTGCAGAACGACTGAGCATGGAAAAACCTGAGTTGGGTGTAGGGTCTATGATTGGTTTACACTGGAAGCCACATCGGGGTGAGCCATCGCTTGGTTTTATTCGATGGATTCGTTATCCTAAGTTGGGTGAGCAAAAGATGGGCTTTGAGTTTTATTTGCGTCCACATGTGGTGGTTCGCGGCGTGATGTTGACGGTTGGAGATACGCAAGAGCGCCGCAGCTGGCCTATTTTGGCAAGTTTTGAAGATGATGGTGTACACACGATTTTATTTCCCGATAAACTTATTTTTAAGGGCATGGTATTTAGTATTGTGGAAGAAAAGTATGGTGGGTTTTTCAAGGTGATGCGGGTGCAAAGTTCAGGTCCTAATTATAGTATTTGTAGCGTGCGTACGGCATCAGAGTTAGACACTAAAAACCTTGATGCAGGTATGGCAGTTTAAATTTCGAAAGAGCCAAATTTTAGATATCAAAAGGGTAAGGAAGATACCATGAGTGAATTACAAAATGATTTATTTTTACGCGCTTGTTTGCGCCAAGATGTAGAGCGCACCCCTGTATGGATGATGCGCCAAGCTGGGCGTTATTTGCCAGAATACAAAGCAACAAGGGCGCGCGCTGGCGGTTTTCTTAACCTTTGCCGCTCACCAGATATGTGTTCGGAAGTTGCGTTGCAACCCATTGATATTTTGGATGCTGATGCGGCAATTTTGTTCTCTGACATCTTGGTGGTTCCCGAAGCTATGGGCATGGAATTGACCTTTGGCACTGGTGAAGGGCCTAAGTTCCCTAAACCACTCACTTGCAAGGCTGATGTTGAAAAACTACCTGTATTGGATGACCCTACGCGTGAATTGGGCTATGTGATGGATGCGGTGAGCACGATTCGCCGTGACTTAAATGGCAGAGTGCCTTTGATTGGTTTTGCTGGTAGTCCTTGGACACTTGCAACTTACATGGTTGAAGGCGGTGGCTCTAAAAACTTTTCTAAAGTGAAAGCCATGATGTTCAATGCGCCTGAAACCATGCATCTGTTGCTTGAAAAACTGGCTGATTCGGTTGCCGCTTATTTGAATGGGCAAATTGCCAGCGGTGCGCAAGCGGTACAAATCTTTGATACCTGGGGTGGCATTTTAAATACCCGTGATTATCAAGAATTCTCCTTGCAATACATGCAGCGCATCGTCTCTCAACTTACCCGTGAAAACGATGGTCGCAAAGTGCCGGTGATTCTGTATTCCAAAGGTGGCATGGGTTGGCTGGAAGCCATGGCGGATACAGGTTGTGATGTGCTTGGTTTGGATTGGTCGATTGACATTGATGAAGCGCGTCGCCGTGTTGGTGATAAGGTTGCCTTGCAGGGCAATATGGATCCGACCATGTTGTATGCCAAACCTGAACGTATTCGTACTGAAGTGAAGGATATTCTGGCTAAATTTGGGCATGGCAATGGGCATGTGTTCAACCTTGGCCATGGTATTACGCCTGATGTTCCCCCTGAACATGCCATTGAATTCTTTAAAGCTGTGCGTGAAGAGTCTGCGAAGTATCACGGCTGATATTGATGGATAAACAATGTGTTCAATGGATCAAACTAGGGGAAGAGAAGCCCGATTTGATTTATAATCAGGTATGGGAGGTCACTTGTATGACATGGCCTAACCCCATACCTGAAACAATGGATAAAACTCAGGTCAAACGCATTCGTGCTCGCTAAAGATGATGAAGAATTAGAGAAAAGGTTATAACGGTGTTTACTGGAATTATTCAAGATATTGGTGCTGTTCATGCATTAGAAAAGCAGGCACAACAGTCTTTATTGGTGTTTTCTACTGCTTTGGACATGCGTGCATGGCAACTTGGTGATTCGGTGGCAGTCGATGGTTGTTGTTTGACCATTACGGCATTCCCTGATGATAAAAAGAGCTTGTGGGCGGCAACATTATCCCCTGAAACATGGGCATTAACGCGCTTTTCTCGTCTTATTGCTGGTGATTTGGTCAATTTGGAGCCTGCTTTGCGTGTTGGTGATGCCTTGGGCGGACATATGGTGAGTGGACATATTGATGGTTTGGCTACGCTGGTTGCCTTACAAGATGTGGGTGAACACAAACAAATCGACTTTGAAGTGCCCCAAGGTTTACAACAATATGTGGTCAAAAAAGGCTCAATTACGCTAAATGGGGTGAGTTTGACGGTAAATACCGTTGAAAACCGCCTTTTTTCGGTCAACTTGATTCCCCACACGCTTGAGCACACCAATTTACACCTTTTACAACTTGGTGACGTGCTCAACCTTGAAACTGATTTGTTGGGGCGTTATGTAGAGCGTATGCTTGATTGTAAAAATGAAGAACAAACAGGAAAGTTCATATGAGCCTTGACCCTTGCGAAGAATTGATTGAAGAGCTTAAAGCAGGGCGCATGATTATCCTTGCTGATGATGAAGACAGGGAGAATGAGGGCGATTTGGTGATGGCTGCAGAGTGGGTTACACCAGAAGCTATCAACTTCATGGCAACCCATGGTCGCGGTTTGATTTGCTTGACCTTAGAAGAAGAGCAAGTGGATAAGCTTAATTTGCCTTTGATGACATCCAACATCAATTCCAAATTCAAAACCAATTTTACAGTGTCCATTGAAGCTGCGGAAGGCGTGACGACTGGCATTTCCGCCTACGATAGAGCGCATACTATCCGTACAGCCATCAAAGATGATGCTGTAGCCCAAGATATTCATTCGCCAGGGCATGTTTTTCCGCTCAAAGGGCAAGAAGGCGGGGTGTTGGTACGCGCTGGGCATACCGAAGCCAGCATTGATTTGGCACGTTTAGCAGGATTAAAACCTGCGGGTGTGATTTGTGAAATCATGAATGAAGATGGCACGATGGCGCGTATGCCAGAATTGAAAGTGTTTGCCAAAAAACATGGTATTAAAATTGGTTGCATTGCCGATCTGATTGCACATCGTTTAAAACATGATTCATTGGTCAAACGTGAAGTTGAAGTGCGTTTACCCACTGAGTTTGGTGATTTTAAAATGGTTGGTTTTAGTAATGTGGTGGACGATGCGGAACATGTGGCATTGGTCATGGGTGAGCCGACTGCGGAGCAGCCTTGTTTGGTGCGTGTGCATTCAGAGTGTTTAACGGGTGATGTATTTACTTCGCGCCGCTGTGATTGTGGCTCGCAACTTCATGCTGCTATGCAACAAATTGCTGAGGCAGGTTGTGGTGTGTTGTTGTATTTGCGTCAAGAAGGGCGCGGCATCGGTCTGTTTAACAAATTGCGTGCTTATTCCTTGCAAGATGCAGGGCATGACACTGTAGAAGCCAATAAAAAGCTTGGTTTTAAGGCTGACTTGCGTGATTATGGTATTGGAGCGCAGATTTTGCGTGCTTTGGGGCTAAAAAAGCTTCATTTATTGACCAATAACCCGAAAAAAATCATTGCCTTGGATGGTTATGGTTTGGAAGTAGTGGAGCGTGTGCAGCTGGATACCTTTGCCCATGATGAAAATATCCACTATTTGACCACCAAACGCGATAAAATGGGGCATTTGTTTGACACTTTAGCTGAAAAACCGCAAGGAGAAAGCCATGAGTCTTGATGTACCCACTTTAGAAGGCACGGTGGATGCTTCGGGTTTACGCATTGGTATTGTAGCCAGTCGATTCAATGCGAAGCTGATGGATAGCTTGCTTTTAGGGGCGACTGATGCTTTATTGGCGCATGGTGCAGATCAGCAAAGTATACGTATCGTGCGTGTGGCAGGTGCTTTAGAGATTGGTACGATTGCGCAACGTATGGCAAAGTCACAAGTTTATGATGTGATTGTCTGCTTGGGTTGTGTGATTCGCGGTGGAACAGCACATTTTGATTATGTGTGTGAAGGCGCGATGCGGGCGATTGGTCATGTGGCAGAGCGTGGTGATATTGGTGTGGGTAACGGCGTGTTGACGGTAGACACATTGGAACAAGCTTGGGATAGAACGGGCGGCACACATGGACATAAAGGTGCAGAAGCTGCTTTGACAGCAGTGGAAGTGGCATGTGTATTAAAAGATTTAGAACCCTTAGTGGAGTTGGCGTGAGCGAAAAAGAACAGAAGAAGAAAAAGAAAAAACGTATGCCTAACCGTCATTTGGCGCGTGAATCTGCCTTAGAATCCTTGTATGCTTGGCATAATGGTGGCAATGATGCGGCGATGATTCCTTCGATTTTGGCAGATCGTTTGCAACAACAAGAGCGACAAGCCCAAGATGCGGACTATTTGCGTGAAGTGGTTTATGGTGTGAGTGAAGGTTGCGCGGATTTGGATGCTTTGATTGCTGGGGCAGTGCAAGGGCGCAGTTTGCGCAGTGTCGCACATGTGGAAATGAATGTATTACGCATCGCCGTATGGGAAATGAAATTTCGCTTGGAAATCCCCTATCGTGTGATTATCAATGAAGCTTTGGAGTTAACAAGGGCTTATGCGGATGAACCTTCGCGTGGTTTTATCAATGGCGTGTTGGACAAGGTCGCACAGGTGTTGCGTGCTGAGGAAATGAAAGCATAAGATTTGCCATATTGGGCAGCGAAGGAGGCTATTTTGGAATACATAGAATGTACACACTGTCATAAAAAATATGGTGTTAACGACAAAATACGCGCTGCCGCAGGACGTGATATTAAATGCAAAGCCTGCCAAAAAACTTTTCCGATTGTGCTGCTTGGTGCTGAAGTTTTAGAAGAAGATTTATCGGTGGTCAGGGAAGGTGGTTGGGATCCTTCGTTTACTATGCCAACCACAGAAACCCAAGCTAAAGGCGGCACAGCAAAGTCACAAACTGATACGGACGATGATGAAGGTGATTTAGCGGCTTTTGTTAAAGCTGAAAAGCAGAAGAAAAAATTACAAATACAAGTAATATCTGGTTTAGCAGTGTTTGCATTGCTGATTTTGACCTTGTTTTTCATACTTGGCGGTGAGCCAAACTTGGTGACACAAGTATCCAACATCACCCAATCAGCAGAGAAAAAAGCGCAGCAAGATGCGGTCAAATCAAGTCAACTTGAAGATAAAGATAACGCTGAATGCAGAGAAGCTGCTGCTGCCCAATGGGCCATAGATTCGCAAATCATGCATGGTGATTATAGCGCAGAAATCTATGTTGAGCTTTTGCAACGTAGCCAGTTGCAGTCGGCGCAAGTGCGCCAGCTTTGTAGGGATACAAACATCATTCAACATATCTTGAAGTCGGCAACAGAAGCCTATAAACCACAATGGTTTGAACAAGAACTCAAGGCATTGCTTCCTTAACTGGCAAAAGGCTCGTTTTTTTGTGCTTAGGGGTTGAAAAGTCAATTTTGCGTCCTTATCTATGGCTGTAGAAGATAGTTTAGATTTTTATGTACAGTCGGAGCAAAGAAGATGGCAAAAGTAATTGGTATTGATTTAGGCACCACCAACTCATGTGTAGCAGTGATGGAAGGGGATACAGCAAAAGTTATCCCGAATAGTGAAGGTGATAACACTACACCATCAGTGATTGGTTTTACTGCTGATGAACGTTTGGTGGGTGCTGCGGCGAAACGTCAAATGGTCACCAACCCAGAAAAAACATTTTTTGCAGTCAAACGTTTGATTGGTCGTAAGTTTGATTCCAAAGAAACCAAACATCACCATGAATTGGTCTCTTATCCGATTGTTGCTGCTGATAATGGCGATGCTTGGTTAGAAGTTGATGGCAAGAAAATGAGCCCGCAAGAAGTCTCAGCGATTACCTTGCAAAAAATGAAATCAACAGCCGAAGACTATTTGGGCGAAACCGTGACTGATGCTGTGATTACCGTACCTGCATATTTCAATGATTCACAACGCCAAGCGACCAAAGATGCTGGGGCGATTGCTGGTCTGAATGTATTGCGTATTGTCAACGAGCCAACTGCTGCGGCACTTGCTTATGGTCTTGATAAAACAGAAGAAAATCATTTGATTGCTGTGTATGACTTGGGCGGCGGAACATTCGATATTTCTATTTTGGAAATTGGCGATGGTGTGTTTGAAGTGAAAGCAACCAACGGCGATACTTTCCTTGGCGGCGAAGACTTTGACCAAGTGCTTATCAAATATTTAGCAGAAGAGTTCAAAAAAGAACACGGTGTTGATTTGATGAAAGACACCTTGGCGTTGCAACGTTTGCGTGAAGCCTCTGAAAAAGCAAAAATTGAACTTTCTTCTAGCCAACAAACAGAAGTGAACTTACCCTTTATTACTGCGGATGCTGCAGGGCCTAAACATTTGTTGATTAAAGTTTCACGGGCGAAATTTGAGTCTTTGGTGGGTGATTTGGTTGAAAACTCACTCAAACCATGTGCCCAAGCCTTGAAAGATGCTGGTGTAAAAGCTTCTGACGTGCATGAGGTTGTGTTGGTGGGCGGTCAAACCCGTATGCCATTGGTACAAGAAAAAGTGCAGGCATTTTTTGGCTCTGAGCCACATAAAGGTGTGAATCCTGATGAAGTTGTGGCGATTGGTGCTGCGATTCAAGGTGCTATTTTGACGGGTGATGTCACCGATGTGTTGTTGCTTGATGTGACACCATTATCCTTGGGTATTGAAGTGGAAGGTGGTTTATTCAATAAGATTATTGAGAAAAACACCACTATCCCTACCAAAAAATCACAAACATATACTACTGCCGCCGATAATCAGTCAGCAGTGACCATCAAAATTGCCCAAGGCGAGCGTGAAATCTTCTCTGCCAACAAAGAGATGGGTTTGTTTAATCTTGAAGGTATTGCTGCTGCATCACGCGGCACGCCGCAAATTGAAGTGACGTTTGATATTGATGCCAACGGTCTTATCCATGTGCATGCCAAAGATAAAGGCACAGGCAAGGAAACGTCGATTCGCATTGAATCTGGCTCTGGTTTGAGTGAAGAAGAAATCGAACGCATGAAGCAAGATGCTGAAGAACATGCTGAAGAAGATGCCAAAGTAAAAGAGAATATTGAGGCGCGTAACCGTGCGGATCAAATGGTCTTTGCTACTGAAAAATCATTGGCTGAACATGCTGATGTGGTGGATGAAGAGACTAAAAAGTCGATTGAAGATGCTTTAGAAGTGTTAAAAGAAGCACTTAAAGGCGATGACTTTGCAGCGATTAAAACAGCGGAAGAAGATTTGGCGACCAAATCACAAAAGTTAGGCGAAGCGGTGTATCAAAAGATGCAAGCTGAGCAAGAAGCGCAAGATGCTGGCACAGCAGAAGCACCTGAAGCATCATCAAGCAAAACAGAAGATAAAAATGCTGGCGCACAAGATGCTGACATTGTGGATGCTGAAGTGGTGGAAGAAAAAGATAAAAAATAAGCTTTTATTGGCTTGATGTTTGTAACAAAGGAGTGAAGCTTTTGGCTTTGCTCCTTTTGTTTTTAGCAATCTAAACAGTTACAGTCCCCCCTGCTCTTGGATGGAATGCATACGGTGTAAGTAAACCTATGTTTTCCATGTAGTAGTTTGGCAGTGGGAAAACATAGACAATTTGAATAGTTGCAGCACTTTTGGGTGTGGAATAGTTATAAATGAATATATTGATGGTAGTGCATGTGAAGCAGGAGAGTTGAGTGTCACAAAGAGATTATTATGAAGTATTAGGCGTGGCTAAAGGCGCGGATAACAATGATATTAAGCGTGCTTATCGTAAGTTGGCTATGAAATATCATCCCGATCGTAACCCTGATGATGAAAGCGCTGCTGAATCGTTTCGTGAAGTCACTGCAGCGTATGAAGTGTTGGCGGATGAAGACAAACGGGCGCGTTATGACCAGCATGGTTTTGCGGGTGTGAATGATCAAATGGGCGGTTTTGGTTCAGGTGGTTTCCAAGGCTCTCATGCTTATCAAGATTTTGGTGACTTGTTTGGCAATGTATTTGGTGATGCTTTTGGTTTTGGTGGTGGCAGACAACAAGGCAATCAAGGCTCGGATTTACGTTATAATTTAAACATCAGTTTAGAAGAAGCCGCCGCTGGCAAAGAAGTTGAGCTGAATATTCCTAAACATGATCATTGTGATACTTGCGATGGTTCAGGTGCAAGGTCAGGTACACATCCTGTGCCGTGTTCTACCTGTGGTGGACATGGTCAAGTGCAGATGCAGCAAGGTTTTTTTGCAGTGCGCAGAGCTTGCCCAAGTTGTAATGGTGTGGGTAAAAAGATTGAGTCACCATGTGTATCTTGCGGGGGAACTGGGCGCAAGAAAGTGAAGAAAAACTTGAAAATCAAGATTCCTGCTGGTGTGTATGATGAGGCGCAGGTTCGGGTGACCGGTGAAGGTGAAGCGGGTGAACAAGGTGGCGCTTCGGGCGACTTGTTTATTGTGGTTTCCATCAAAGAACATGCGATTTTTGAGCGTGATGGTGCAGATTTACATTGTAATATGCCGATTACCTTTCCCCAAGCGACTTTGGGGGCAGAAGTGGATGCGCCTACGTTGGAAGGCAAGGTGAAAATCCGTATTCCTGCGGGAACTGAAGGTGGGCGTGTATTTCGCTTGCGCGGGCATGGGGTAAAAGATGTGCGGGTGCGCCAAAAAGGTGATTTATTTGTGCGCGTACAAATTGCGGTGCCGAAGAAGTTGAGCATGGAGCAGGAAGACTTACTCAAAGCCTTTGCCAAAGCGACAGGGGACGATGTTTATCCTGAACGCTCCTCATTTTTGGACAAAGTGAAAAATCTTTGGGATGATTTGGCAGGTGAGACTAAATAAAGGGGCAAGGCATGCGGATAATCATTACAGGTGTTTCAGGGCGAATGGGCAGGATGCTGGTCAAAGCTGTGGTTATGGCTGAGCAGGCAAGGCTTGTAGGGGCGACAGAACGTGCTGGCTCTGCGGCTGTGGCTCAGGATGCGGGTTCAGTTGCAGGCTTGGATGTTTTGGGTTTGCAGATAGTGGATAGCTTGGATGTTTGTGCAGAAGCAGATGTCTTGATTGATTTTACTGCACCAGAGGCTTGTTTAAACCATGCTAGGCTGGTTGCAGCACGTGGCATGGCTATGGTGATTGGCACAACGGGTTTTGATGCCAAACAACAAGTCGAACTTGATAGCATATTGCAGCATTCGCCAACTGTATTGGCGGCAAACTACTCTGTTGGGGTGAATTTGGCGTTGAATTTGATTGAACAAGCCGCCCAAGTATTAAATGCAGACTACGATGCTGAAATTTATGAAGCCCACCACAAACACAAAGTGGATGCGCCTTCAGGCACTGCGCTTGCCATGGGTAAAGCCTTGGCAGCAGGGCGCAAGGTGAATCTTGATGATGTGGCGGTGTATAGCCGAGAAGGTATGACGGGCGCACGAAAAAATGGAGACATTGGTTTTTCGGTGGCGCGTGGTGGTAATATTGTGGGTGATCATAAAACGATGTTCATTGCGGATGAAGAACGCATTGAAATCAACCACTTTGCTTCTGATCGTATGGTATTTGCCAAAGGCGCAGTGCGGGCGGCAGCATGGTTACACCAACAACAGGCAGGGCGTTATGATATGCAAGATGTGTTGGGTCTAAAATAAACATGATTCGCCATAAAGCGGCAGGGCAGGGTGGTTTCACTTTGATTGAAACCTTGGTCGCTTTAAGCATTGCCGCAGTGGCTTTAACTGCTTTGGCAGGTCGGCTTGGGCTTTCTGCGGATACGCAACGTACTTTGATGGTACACACTACGATGTTGGAAGTAGCGACGAATATCCTTGAAAAACAACGCTTTGTACCCAATATCAATATGGATGATCAAGATGGTGATGTGACCGTGCGCGGCATGGACATGCATTGGAACTTAAGCACAGAAAAAACCATGATAGATGATTTTATCCGTCAGAATGTGACGATTTCTTATGCTGATGAAGCTGAAGTGAGTTTGTTTTTGTTCCGCATTAAAGCGGGTGTGAGCGCTTTATGAAAGGTTTTACCTTGTTAGAAGTATTGTTGGCATTGTTGGTTTTTTCTTTGATTATGAGCCTGACTTGGACAGTGCTTACCCCTGCTGGTGAGGGTTTTGTGATGTTGCAAGAATCACGTATGCAGCTTGAAGAACAGCAGTGGATAGGCAAACAACTGCGCCGTGATGTCAATTATTTAACCCAATCCGAAGATAAAACGATTGCCCCCGTGGTATTGAGCAATGATAGCCGTGGTGATGGGGCATTTGATGCATTGCAGATGTTGATTCGTGATCCCATGTATCCTGGTTTGACTTTGGTGCGTTATGTGCTGGATGAAGAGACCAATATGCTCAAACGCGAAGCCAAAAGTGCATGGAGCCGCACCCATGTAGAAGCGATTTCTTGGGATTTAGCGAAAATCACCTCGTTTGACGTGCAGGCTTTGGATATGGCTTCGGGTTGGAAAGAAACATGGGGTACAGCCCCTCCTTTCAAGAAACCCAAAGGTTTACGCATCACTATCCGTGATGAGTTGGGTGAAATGAAGTGGGATTTACCTGTGTTAGTGGGTCAATAAGGTGAAATGTATGCGGGCGGATATTCCATTTCACCAATCAAATTTTGACCTTGAAAGTTTGGTTGGTTATTTCTTTATGATGGCGAATACGCCATAAATTCAATATTCACATAAGCCATTTTGTTTAAAAAGAACATCTTCGAGGTTTGGTCTATCATTGTATTAAGTTAGAAAAACTGTACGCTTAGCTCATGGTTACATCGTGAGGGGGGAAGCAAATGGATGGTACAATGATAGACGCGACCCCTTCCTTTTCATTGGAATAACCCTTAGCAAGATAAGTCTGCATGGCTCTATCAAATGCCAATTCGGGGTCTTCGGTCTCTTCAATGCGCTCTGCGCCGACTTGCGCCAACCATTGTTTGAACGGTTCGGCTTTGGGTGATGGGATGGATTGAATCAGGCGCAAAAGTTGCTCTGTATCGGCGACATCGGTTTGCCTCATTTTCCCATCCGCAGCGCGCATTTTCAAACGGTTACAATTTGTAACCGTTTCATTGCCTTCTTTTACAAGCCTATGTTTTAAGACTTTCCAATAGTTCCTAGCCCCTTGATGGTCTTTTTGTTCTGTTAACACAGCAACCACATCAATCACGGAAAAATACCATTGCTCTTGCTCATCATCCCAATGCGAGCGAATGCTTTGCTCTTGGAAAAGCTGAACTTTGTTTTCCTTGCTCATATCAAGCCTTCATGATTTTTGCTATACATGGCAGTTGTTAAGTAATTCTTTACAACTGAATCGCTACCTAACCTCTTATCTTCTAAGATGTTTTCAATATATTGACCAACATTTTGTTTCGAGGTGGTAAAAAAATATACGGGCTGATTTTGATTCATACCTTAAGCATCCCTTAAAAAGTTAGGGCTTGTCAAAGCATGGGTAGTCAGCAGCTTCATTTGCTCAATAGCTATTTCATTTAATTTTTCAAGTCTATCGGCTTGCTCTATATTTT
>JAUZQU010000073.1 GCA_030950835.1 Mariprofundaceae bacterium
AGTGGATAGACAAGGTAAAATTCGTCTGTCGATGAAAGCTTTGCTTGAAGAAGCTGAAAACGCGTAACTTAACTTCATAAAAGAATGCTGAAAAGGCGAGGCTTAGGCTTCGCCTTTTTTTTTGCTCGGATGGGAAATGTACAGCTTGAATGTGAGTTCAAGAGAAGCAAAGACCATAGGGTAATGAGCTGTTATATGATGCAGCTACTTTTTTCGCTTTTGTTCGGATACTGATCTGACGTCAAGTCATAAAAGCCTGAAAATACAGTGTTTACACTGCCTTCTAAACATACCGACTCACCATCTAAAGACAGAAAGACTTCGCCACCAGGCATGTGTATAGTCAGTGGTCTTTGATGTTGCTGTTGTTGCCAGATTGCTGTGGCAGTGGCGCAAGCACCTGAACCACAAGCCAAGGTTTCACCAGCACCACGTTCAATAATACGAATCCAAATATGATCATGTTCTATTTTTTCGATGATTTCCACATTACGCTGTGGGCAAGGTTGTGGATTTTGTTGATATACACGGTGTGGGTTGCCTAGATGAATATCCATATAATCGGCATGTTCAGCTTCGATATTGGCGCTGCCCATGTTGATACGTACACCCAAGTTGGTGCGTTGCGCCAGTACAGTACGGTCTGCTAGTCCGATGTGGATTTGGGACTTGTTCAGTTGGCGCATCAATAGATCTGCCACACAGCGTAAACCATTGCCACAGTTGGCGGCTGTAGAAGCGTCGGCATTGTGAATCACTAACAAAGCATCGGCTTCTGGATGTGGTTTTAAAATCAATAATTGATCGCAACCTATGCCCAAATGCCTATGACAAAGCAAACGTATAGATGTCTCATCCAAGCTGGGTAAAACATGTTGCAAAGCATTCAAGATAACAAAATCATTACCTTGCGCCTGCATTTTCACAAAAGGAAGTTGCAAAGTAGTGTTTTTAAGCCCGATGTTCGACTTCAATCGTTGTATACACACCACCGCGCACATTAAAGATAGCTGTGACCTTCAAATAACGTGGCTGCATCACTGCAACCAAATCAGAGGTAATCATATTGGTGACTTTTTCATGGAAATGCCCCTCATCTCGAAAGCTCCAGTAATAAAGCTTGAGCGATTTAAGTTCAACGCAGAGTGTGTCAGGGATATAATCCAGTTTGATTTCAGCAAAGTCAGGTTGCCCAGTTTTGGGGCAAAGACAGGTGAATTCTGGTGAATCAATCTTGATATGATAATCACGTTCAGGATTAGGATTAGGGAAAACTTCCAATACTTTAGTGGGTTCTGCTGTAGGTTGATCGCCTAATTGGGTTAACATGTTTATACCTCGAAGGTTTGAATAATTTCAGCATAAATGGCGGTTAAAGTGTCTAACTCATGGGTTGCCACTTGTTCATTGACTTGATGGATGGTGGAGTTGGTTAAACCAAGCTCGGCAACAGGCACACCTGCTGCGGCAAGGAAACGACCATCCGATGTGCCACCACCTGTGTCGCGTAGGGTGATGATTTGGGTGGTTTTTTCAATAGCAGCACAAACGGTGTCCAAGAAGATACCATCAGGTGTGGAAAAAGCGGTGGCAACATGGTCAAAATCAAGTGCGACATCGACGTTGGCACAAGCTTGCTGGATGGTAGATTGAATAGACTCAAAAGAATTGCCTGGGTTATAACGAATATCTAAAAACGCTTCACACACACCAGGAATCACATTCGATGCACCAGTACCCGCATTTAAATTGGTAATTTGACAAGTAGTGGCAGGGAAACCGTCTTTGGCTGCACCCCAATCAATATTGCTGATGTTGCTTAAGGGAGCAAGCGCTTGATGAATCGCGTTGTCAGCATCATCAGGGTATGCCGAATGCCCTTGTTTACCATGAAAAGACATACGAACTTGCACTACACCACGACGACCACGACGAATCGTATCACCAACAATCTTAGCGCAAGAAGGTTCACCCACAATCACTGCATCAGGCAAGGTATGCTCGCTTTGCATATATTCTACCAAGCGCACCGTACCATCGATTGAATCGCCTTCTTCATCGGAAGTGATGAGGATTTGCATGGTGGGCATGGGTTCATAAGTGGCAGTAAGCTGCATGATGGCAGCCAACCAGCAAGCAATTCCACCTTTCATATCTTGGGCGCCGCGACCATGCAATATGCCATTTTTAACTTCTGCGGCAAAGGGTGGATGTGTCCAGCTATCTACAGGGCCTGTTGGCACGACATCGGTATGCCCTGCAAAGGCAAGTGTACCCGATTTTTCGCCTACGCGGGTATAAATGGAGTTGATAATGCCGCCAGTATCCACGGATTGGCGCACAAAACCCAATGGTGCCAGTAGTTTTCCGATATAATCTTGGCAACCTGCATCTTCGGGTGTGGGTGATTCGCGGCGAATAAGTTTCACTGCTAACTGTAACGCACACGACATATCTTGCTCTTCTGCACTCATATTATTTATACCCTTTGAATACCATCATCGGCGCAGCTTACAGTAAGAAACGGTTGGGTACAAAATTTGACATATACGAGGTGTAAAGTGCTTTTGTATGCGTTGTGATGAAGGTTTTTTCGTAGCCTAAGAAGGCTTAATAACCTTTGGTAAACTCTGTTTTATGGCATTTTGGACAAGGTGGAATACGCCCTGTTTTTTTAAAGTTCATCGCATAAGCACAGGCATTACATTGCAATGAACCTGCGCTGGTGATTTCACCTGATTTACATGCCAATGCCCCGTCTGCTTTGTCGGCAACTTTGGATAAGGCAACACCTGTGACATGTAATAACTTGGACATGGAAGCTAAAATGCCTGTACCCAAACGTGAAGGGTTTAACTTTTCTTTAGCCCCAACTTTCATGTCTTGGGCAACGTGAGCGAAGTCATTTTCTATAAACTTTTTCAGCTTATGCCCTTTTTCTTCGGTAAAGCGCCCTGCAATGGTGAGTTGTGTACGCGCTTTTTCTAAGGCTATATGTGCAAAATCAGCTGTTTTTTCGGCTCCAGCATCAAAGAACTCATGGAATTTGTCCGCCAAGGCATCATATTGATCCGATTCTTCATCTTGCTCAAGCATATCTGTCATATGCTCAACTACAGCGCTGCCAAATTCAGCCGTAGAAAGCTGAACTGCTCCTTCCATGACACAAGCAAGCTCGGAGGTGACGGTTTTTGCTGCAATAGCACCTTCAATGCCACGCAATACAAGCAATGAAGCTTCTGTCCAAGCCAAATGGCGCAACATCATAGCACCCGATAACATCAATGATATGGGGTTATTCAACGCTTGTGTAGCAGCATCAGCTGAACCAAATACCACATGAGCAGAGTCAGGGTTGATGTGTGCAATAGCTGCAATACCGCCTACCTGTGCAACCATCATTTCAGACAAATAAGCACTTTCTGCACCTAGTGTAACCACGACATCAAAGTCTGAAGCATGGTTGAATAGCTGTTGGAATGCTGTGGCAATATGGCAGCTTTGAATGCGTAAACCGTCAGGCAAGACATAACCTTCGCCATCTTCTAGGGCAACGGCAGCAAACTCAGCTTTGGCAAAAGCATAAGCTGCATCAACATTGCCTGAATGGATTAATGTGACTGACTTTCGTTTGTTTTTCAAGGCATATTGCAAGGCAGCACGCAGTAGAGACTCTGTTTTTCCTGTTGTGCTGGAAGCAGCATTATCTTTAAACATGACTACATCCACATGTTCAGGATGTGTGACAGGGGAGGGCATGTCTGCAAAATACTGTGCTGTGCGCAAAGTGATGTTGAAGCCTGATTCTTGCTGTGAAGTGGTGTGATAGGCTGCATCATGGCTATTGAAAAAATTCTGCATGCTCACTTGGTATGTAAGCAAAGCTGCCAAGGTTCTTTCAGGGAAAAAGTTGTCATCTATTTCTGTATCTTCTGGTGTTTCTTGCTCACCTGCAAAGAGGTCAAGCCAATCAATCTTACGCTCACCAGCATAAGCATGGTTGACGGCGGCATCCAACACGGTTTGTGTCGCAGTCCAAAGTGTTGCGCTTGAACCTTTGCCCTGCATAAAAGGAATGATGGGCTGTTGCGGGACATGAAGATGACCATGTGTATCGCTGGTGATGTTTTGCTCAGGTTCAGGAACGTTCGTATTATCCAATGTCATGGTGTTCCTTTATATTGATGTTTATTTTATTTTCGCTGCCAAACGGGCTTGACGTTTGGCAAGGTTGGCCTTTTGTTTTGCCAAGGCATATTTTTTTTCATCTAACGCTTTGGTTGCAGCGATTAATGACTTTTCGGCACTTTGAAAGTGGCGATAAGACGGATGTTGTTGGGCAGCTTGATCAACAAACAAGGGGCGAACAGACTGCACCGCTGCCCTTGCTTCTGCCATGGTTTGCACGGGTGGTTTAGAGGCGCAAGAAGCCAAGATTACAGCAAAGCTCAATATCAATAAGATTTGTCTCATATGCCCTAGGATTCTACCTTTTATCACCACTGTCAATAGCTGCATGGGGAAGAATTATGCTTCGGTATCAATCTGGGTGCGGCGTTTGCGTAAACCAAGCTCTTTCCACTGCATATCGGCTACTTCAGAAGGAGCTTGCGCCATAGGGTCAGCAGCTTTTTGTGTTTTCGGGAAAGCAATCACATCACGAATCGATTCAGCACCCACCATCAAGCTTAACACCCTATCCAAACCAAAAGCGAGACCACCATGTGGCGGCGCACCATATTCCAAAGCTTTGAGCAAGAAGCCAAATTTATCGTTGGCTTCTTCATCTGAAATACCCAAGGCTTTAAGCACACGCGATTGCACTGCTGCATCATGGATACGAATCGAACCACCACCAATTTCAGTGCCGTTCCACACCAAATCATAAGCCTGAGAGCGCATTTCAAGAGGTGAGGTTTCTAACATGTGTAAATCTTCATCGTATGGCGCAGTAAATGGATGGTGTAGGGCTTGTAAACGTTTGTTTTCACTGTCCCATTCAAACATAGGAAAATCAACAACCCAAACAAATTGATTGGCTTTCACATCAAATAAACCAAGGTCTTTGCCCAACTCTACACGCAAATAACCCAAAGCATTGTTCACTACATCTTTGCTGTCTGCGCCAAAGAACAATAAATCGCCATTTTCTGCTTCACAGCGATCCAAAAGGGCTTGAAGCACATCTTCAGATAGATTTTTGACAATCGGTGACTGCAAACCTTCGGGAATATTATCTTTATCGTTAACTTTGATATACGCCAAACCACGCGCACCATAAATCGAGACAAATTTGGTATAATTATCAATTTTCTTACGGCTGAGCTTGGCGCAACCACCCGGTACGCGAATCACTTTCACCAAACCACCATTGTTGGCAGGCCCTGAAAACACCTTAAAATCAACCGACTTCATCAAATCGGTGACATCAATATGCTCCAAGCCAAAGCGCACATCAGGGCGGTCTAAACCATATTTATCGATAGCTTCAGCGTATGTCATGCGTGGAAATGGTGCTTCAAGCTTCTTGCCCATGCCAGCTTCAAACATAGCACTAATCAAACCTTCAGCCTTTTCCATGACATCATCTTGATCAACAAAAGACATTTCCAAATCAATTTGGGTAAATTCAGGCTGGCGATCCGCCCTTAAATCTTCATCACGGAAACAACGCGCCACCTGATAATATCTATCCATACCAGCGACCATGAGCAGTTGTTTAAACAACTGTGGGCTTTGCGGCAAAGCATAAAAAGATCCAGGGTAAACACGCGATGGCACAAGGTAGTCACGCGCGCCTTCGGGTGTGGATTTGTTTAAAATAGGGGTCTCTACATCAAGGAAATCTTGGCTATTCAAATAATTGCGTGCTGCATGGCTTACTTTATGGCGCAGCATCAAGTTTTTTTGCATTTTAGGACGACGCAAATCCAAATAACGGTATTCCAAACGATGTTGTTCACCAGCATTGCAATCATCATCAATGGAAAAAGGAGGCGTTGCCGCGCGGTTTAACACTTTGAGTTCAATGATTTTGATTTCGACTTCACCTGTTGCCAATTTGCGATTAATTACCGCCGCATCACGAGCAATCACTTCACCAATGACTTCAATCACATCTTGTTGCCGCATAGAATGGGCAAGTTGATGCATTTCAGGTGTGTCAGGGTGGGCGACGACTTGAATTAAACCAAAGCGATCACGCACGTCTAAAAAGATGACACCACCATGATCACGGTTGGTTTCAACCCAGCCCGAAAGGCATACTTGTTGCCCTAAATGTGATGTGCGAAAGTTGCCACAATATGTGCGAGGAAGTGTGTGGTTAGACTGGGAAGTGGTCATTTAAAACTCCA
>JAUZQU010000074.1 GCA_030950835.1 Mariprofundaceae bacterium
TTCTCAAAAAAAAAGGGGTGTGCTGGCAGTTAAACCACTTGAGATGATTTAAAACCACAATCCATATTCGCAGGTACTGCTTCATGAATTTTTTTAGGGTTAGCCAAATCAAGGTGTTCCATAAAATCTATAAAACCTTCACGCCCCAATCGAATGCGCGGATTATGTTCCTTTTCTTCAGCGATGGTCGATGATGACATGCCCTTATAGTCATGCCCTGGATATACCTGTTTATCATCACCAAGTTGAAACAACTTCTGTGTAATAGAATGGTATAATGTTGCCGCATCGCCTTGTTGAAAGTCTGTACGCCCACAAGCACGAATCATCAAAGCATCACCTGTAAACACCTTATCTTCACAAACAAAGGACAAACAACCACCTGTATGCCCTGGTGTTTCCAGCACATCCAGCTTCAAAGCACCAAAAGTGAGGCTGTCGCCATCTTTTAAATGCAAATCAATACAATCCACTTCATTTTTCGCCGACACCGCAGTTTGACAGCCTGTACGCTCACGAAGCTGACCGTTGGCAGTAATATGATCAGCATGTACATGGGTGTCTAAAGCATATTTCAGCGTCAAACCCAATTCTTCAAGCAATTGCAAATCTCTATCCGTTTTTTCCAATACAGGGTCAATCAATACCGCTTCTTTGCTCTTTTCATCTGCCAACAGATAAGTGTATGTCCAAGTATCATGGTCAAATAATTGTCTGAAAATCATTTTTATCTCCTTATAACTGGGGCTTCATGGATGGCATTTGATAACTAGCATGGCAAGCAATGCAGTTGTTCATTGTATCTGCCAATTTTCGCTGAATATCCATTGCTGGCACGCCTGCTATTGCCATAGCCGCAATATCATCAAAAGCTTTATGCGTTCCCATACCAAGCTTTTTAAAACCTATAGGCAGTTTTGCCATCAAGCGCATATCCATGGTGCCCCTAGCCTGCATACCTACATCACTTGCAGCTTGCGCCACTTGCGCCATATCATCATTCGCCAAGCCTTCTATTACAGCTTGTGTTGCTTCCAATAAACTCCGCATTTCCAACAATGTTGCAGCCCGCTCATGTCCATTCAGCATAATCACGGTACGTTCATCTTCAGCTGTGCCGCTTGTGGTGCTTCCCAGCACCACAAACTTCACTGTAAAACCAAGTAGCACAACCACCAACACAGCAATCACAGCCCATAATACTTTTGGTGATTGCATCATTACTTTTTATTCCAAGGCATCGCGCCCAACATCAACGCCATGCCACACCAGCCCGATGCCCCAGCAAAGGTTAATCCAGCACCCACAAATGCAGCTAGCCAAATCAAATCAGGCGTGATATATAATGAGCCCAAAGAGCCCAGTAAAATCAAGGCGCCAGCCACCATTTGTACTTGACGCATGATTGGAAATTGCCCCTTTGTTTTCGTCGTTGGCAAACCCGCTGCCTGCCAAGCCAAATAACCACCTTCGATATTAATGACATGACTAAAGCCAAGTTCTTGCAGACGTTTCTGCGCCTTGGCTGAACGCGCCCCAGTGCGGCAAGAGACATAAATCTCCGCATCTTTGGCTAAGTCCAAGCTATCCAACTTATCCAAAGGGTGGTTTTTGGTTAGCGTGCAATCTGCTCGTTCTGAATGAAACTCGGCAGCACTGCGCACATCCAGCCAATGTTCAAACTCACCTTTTTGTACTTTTTGGTAAAAATCATGCACATTAATCATCATATTGAACTCCGTTTATTGTTTTCATGCTTTTATCTTCACTTTTGGGCAATACATCGCCTGCAATGCCAGCACCACATCACTCCATTGCGAGTCCACCAAGCTATAATACACATGTTGACCACGCTTTTCCGAAGCAATCACACCTAAGTTTTTCATTTTAGTTAAATGTTGCGAAAGGTTGGACTGAGATGCACCTGTTTTGGCTGCCAAATCACCCACGCAAAGTTCAGTATCCATCAAATGACAAATAATAGTCAGCCTCAACTCATGTGCCAAAGCCTTCAAGCCTTCACTTGCATGTTTAATTTGTTCTTCTGAAATCATCATACGGCGAACTATATTAGTATATAATAATATTATCAAGTAATAATATAAAGAGTCAAAAAAAAAGGGACTACAAACATAGTAGCCCCTGCAATAAGTCAGCGCGCACACATCATCTTATCAATATTGATAAGACCAAGTTGCGAGTAGCAACTGCGCCGATGCTGCATACAAACCGTGGTATAAAGCTTTATTCGCCGCTGTTACATTTCTATCCTCTAGTTGTACATAAGCATACGCCACATCTATCGTCACCTTGTCAGACCAGTCATAACCATAACCCAAAGTCAGCAAGCTGCGGTCTGCACCTGGTAGTCGTGGTGATAAATCCGCATCATTGGTGGGTGTTGGGTCGAACACATAACCTGCCAAGACACGCTGATTTACGGCATACTGCCACAATACACCCACACGATAAGTCGTGGTGGCCGACCAATTTTCAGGGACTTGTGAAGATGTGCCCGTAGCCCCATTTAATGGGGAAGCTGCAAATGCCAAGTCAATCTGATCAAAGGTTGCCCAGTTCACCCTATCCGCTTGTATAGCCAAGGTTAAATCAGGCATAAGTGCAAAAGAAATACCCATACTCCAGACATCAGGTAAAATCATGGATGTAGAAACATCGCTTTTTACCCCTGTTAAATTAAAGCCTGCCAACGCAGGCCCACCTACTGCCGTCCCATCAATGTTTACCTTCACTTGCCCCCGATAACTCAAGCCAAGTTGGTATTGAAAAGCGTCAGAATCCTCATTTTTATACAACAATGCCGCGTTCATCGAAGTACCATCACCACTGCCCTCAATCCATACTGCTTGTGAATCCAAATTGACCTTGCGCATATCATAATACGATAAACCCACCGCCAATGATAGGTCTTCATCCAGTTGGTAAGCTGCGTTCACATTGCTTGCCACAGCTTCAATCGTTGAAAGGGTCACACTATCCCCCCCTGCTGTAATCAAGCTAAAAGGTGCCGCTGACTTCGACCAGTCTGTAGTCAAACCAAAAGGAGCATTCACTGAAAAACCAAAAGCCCAAGGTGAGTCCATTTGATAATTCACATACAAATGTGGAATCACAAATTGTTGCCGCTCTGCTTGGTAAGTGGTTCCATTCAAGGTATAATCATTGGTGGGTGAGATAAAGTTAGCCCCAAACTGCACA
>JAUZQU010000075.1 GCA_030950835.1 Mariprofundaceae bacterium
TCCGCCATGCACTACCAACCCAGCTTCTTTGTTGATGACCAAAATATCGGCATCTTCATACAGCACTTCCAAGTTACGAATGGGGCGTGGTGGCTGCTTGCTGTTGTCTATATCCGCTTTAGCAGGGGAGCTTGAAGGACGCAGACTGGCAGGAAGAAAGATGCTGTCGCCTTGTTGTAGTCGTAGATTGATTTTGGCGCGTTTGCCATTGACACGCACATTACCTTTGCGAATCAGGCGCATAATCAAGGTGCGATGCTGTTGTCCTAACAGGCGACAAAGCGCACGGTCTAAGCGCGATTGGTCTTCATTTTTATCAATGATGATATGGGTTTGTGTATCTTGATGAGGCTCTAAACTTGCCAAGGTGTGCTCCATGAGGTTATGATGTGGCGGATTGTATATGTGTTCCGCGTTTATAGCGATGTTAGCGATTTTTTATTTCGCGCGGTAAGTTGAAAACGATTGGTTGAAGGTTGTCCAATGGTGAGGTGGTTAGCATTTCATCAACTTATCGATGTATCTTGTGTAAGCTGGTTTTTCAGGCTTCACCATTGCGGATCTGTGTTGAGCCATATGCAAATAAGAATGAATAAATGAAGCCGCCTGACGGTATTAAAGATACAAATTGATTGCTTGATGTAGGGCCTCAACTAGGTGTACACAAGTAAAAAGTGACATTAGAGAAATGGTTTGAGATTGGTTTCAAGACCATGGTTTAATGGTTTAAACTGTCGGTGGCACAAAGGTGCTGCTATGAAAAAGTTGATGTTGATCAACGCCTCGCATGAGGAAGAAAGTCGTGTTGCGATTACTGAAGATGGGTTCTTACAAGAGCTGGACATCGAATCGACACATAAAGTCCTGACCAAAGGCAATATTTACAGAGGAACCATCACCAAAGTAGAAGCCAGTTTGCAGGCTGCTTTTGTTGAATATGGTTCGATGCGTCAAGGATTTTTGTCTTTGAGCGAAATCCATCCTGACTATTGGAAGGATGGCGCGGATAAAAGCCAAGACCCACGTAAAGTTAATATCCAAGATGTTTTAGAGCCTAAACAAGAAATCTTATTGCAGGTAGTCAAAGAAGAGCGTGGTAATAAAGGCGCAGCGATGACGACCTTTATTTCTTTGGCTGGACGTTACTTGGTGTTAAGCCCTAATACGGCACGGGCAGGCATTTCACGCAAGTTGCCTGATGATGTGCGCAGGGTGTTAAAAGAGATTTTGGCGCAGTTGAATGTACCTGAAAACATGGGCTTGATTGTGCGCACGGCAGGGCGCGACCAAAAGTTAGAAGCCTTAGAGCGTGATTATTCTTATTTGCAACGTCTATGGGATGAGATTCGTATTAAAGGCGGCACTGCACCTTCGCCATCGCTGATTTACCTTGAAGGTGATATGGCAACCCGTGCGATTCGTGACCATTTTAGCGATGATATCCAAGAAATTTGGGTGGATAACCATGATGTGTACACACGCACTAAAAACTTTGTCCATGCCGTGCTTCCAGGCAAAGAAAAGCTGGTCAAACTTTACCGTGCGAAGAAACCACTGTTTCGGCATTACGGCATAGAATCACAGTGTGAAGAAATCCATGATCGTGAAATTCGCTTGCCTTCAGGCGGCTCGATTGTCTTTGACCCTACCGAAGCTTTAACGGCAGTGGATGTCAACTCATCGCGTTCAACAGGGCGTAAACATATTGATGACACAGCCTTAGATACCAATTTAGAAGCCGCAGTCGAGATTGCACGCCAATTGCGTATTCGTGATATTGGCGGTTTGGTGGTGGTTGATTTTATCGACATGGCCAACCGTAAACATGGTCAGCAAGTTGAAGAAGCTTTGCGTGATGCCACGGCAGGTGATAAAGCAAGGGTGCAATTTGCGCGTATTTCACGTTTTGGTTTGTTGGAGATGTCACGTCAACGCTTACACCCTTCGGTGCGTGAAACAACCACTGAAACATGTCCGCGCTGCCAAGGGCGGGGTTCGATTTTGACGGTAGAGTCTATGGCGCTACAAATGTTGACCCGCATTGAAGATTTGGCGGCATCGGGTAAAAAACCGAAGCTGGTGGTGCAATTGCCTTCAGATACGGGCGAATATTTAATGAACCACAAACGTGAACATGTGGCGCGTATTGAAGAAGCTTATGATGTGCAGGTGTCCTTGCAGATTCGCCCTGACTTGATGATTCCACATTATCGCATTGAGCGACATTGGAACGAAAACAACCAAGATCGCGTGGAAGTTCTGGAAGATACAAACAAAGGTAAAAAGCCGCAACGCACCGCCAGAAAGTTAAAACCGCTTCAGCCTGTGGTGGGCATTCCTCGCCCTATCACTGTGAGCAAACAAAGCTGGTGGCGTGTTTTGTGGGCGATGTTATTTGCAGAGAAAAAAGAAGAGCAACCCAAACACGGGCGTAAGAATCCCAACCAGAATCGCAAAAAGCGTCATGTGCCTAAAAACAAAGCCAAGCCGCAAAAAGCGCAACCTACAAAAAAAGCTGAGCCAGAGGCTGAAAAGAAAGACGATAGCCAAGCAGAAGGGGCGAATAAACGCCGTCGTCGCCGCCGTCGTCGTCCTGCTAAGGGCAAGGAAACCTCAAGCGAAGGGGCAAACGAAGCCGCAAATGAAGGAAAAAGCGCAGTAGAAGCCAAAGAAAGTCCAGCGCCAAGTGTGGAAAACACGGCAAAAACTGAATAAGATGAAGGGAAACTGGCATAAAATATGGATAAGGTGTTAGCGGACGCGGCATCTGAAGTGTTGACTTGGGTTGTTCCCGATGCCTTGCATGGTCAACGTTTGGATGTGGTATTGGTGGAGTTATCAGGTTTCACACGGGTGCGGATACAACAATTGCTGGCTGATGCTTGCATTACTTTAGATGGTGCGAAGGCAAACAAGTTAAAACGCGCCCAACGTGTGTCTGCAGGGCAAAGTTATCTGGCGCAGATACCGCCAAATGAGATTTCATCTTTGCAAGCAGAAGATATTGCTTTGCATATTTTGTTTGAAGATGAACATCTGTTGGTGGTGAACAAAGCAGCAGGTATGGTGGTTCACCCTTCACATGGGCATGATTCGGGTACTTTAGTCCATGCTTTATTACACCATTGCCCTGATTTGCCTGGTATTAATGGGGTAGAACGCCCAGGTATCGTACACCGCTTGGATAAAGATACTTCGGGAAGTTTGGTGGTCGCCAAAACAGAGCAAGCCCACCACGGTTTATCCGCCTTGTTTGCCAACCATGATTTACGCAGGGAATATGTGGCATGGTGCCGTGGTTTTCCGCGCTGGATAGACAAACACATTGATTTACCCATAGGCAGACATCCCCAACATAGACAAAAGATGGCAGTCAACCTGCATGGTAAAGCAGCGGTGACGGATGCGCGTTTGGAAAAGCGTTTTGATGAGCATTTTTGTCGTATGCGTTTACGTTTGCATACTGGGCGCACCCATCAAATTCGGGTGCATTTAAGCCATGAAGGCTTGCCTGTGTTGGCGGATAGTATGTATGGGCGTAAGTTTAACCCATCCAAATCCATGCCAGACGCGGCGCGAACAGCGATATTATCCTTAGAAAGACAAGCTTTACATGCCGAAGTATTGGCCTTTATTCACCCTATTACCAAGGCAGAAGTGTGTTGTGAAGCACCCTTGCCGCCAGCGTTAAAAGCGTTGGACCAAGCATTGTCCACCTTGCTTTAACGGATGTTTAACCGCTCACCCTTGATGGAGAAACATGGTGTTAAGGTGGTGTTGAGTGATAGGGATGGTGGTTGCAGTTTGCCGCCTTTTGATACGTTAAACCTTGGTATTGCTTTGGGTGATACCGATGAAAACGTGCTGGAAAACATGCAAAGGCTTTGCCAAAGCAGTGGTTTGACTTTGCCTCATCAGGCGCAACAAGTGCATGGTATATCGTTATTGCATTGCTTTGGGCGCGGTGAGCAACATGAAACCGATGCAGATATATTGCTGGCGACAGAAAAACATGTGCCGCTGGCGATTCGTACCGCAGATTGTTTGCCCATACTACTCGCAGACCCTGAAGCGCAGGTGATAGCCGCAGTGCATGCAGGTTGGCGGGGAACAGTGGCAGAAATTGCCAAGGTTGCAGTGTCCGCGATGTTAGAAAAGGGTGCAAAAGCAGAACGTATCATGGCAAGTTTGGGTGCGTGTATTGGTATGTGTTGTTTTGAAGTCAGCCTAGATATTCAGCAGCGGCTGCTTGCTGTGGCTCATGCCGAGGCAGTCAGACAACGTGATGGCAAGGCTTATGCAGACCTTGGCTTGGCGAACCAATATCAACTTCTGGCAAGCGGATTATTGCCGCAACATATAGAAGCAACACCCCATTGCACAGCTTGCCAGCAAAAGCCTGCTTATTTCTCGTATCGCCGTGACGCAGGGCAAACAGGCAGACAACTATCCATCATTGTTTTGGAATAAGTTGCCCATCGAAGCGTAACGATTTAAACTATCGGTAATGTTCAAAGTGATGTTATTCTTTTTAGCTATGTGTGTTTCGCCAATGCTTGCGCTGGCGGATGAGCCACAACATGCACCGCAAGATTTAAAACAAACAGACGTTCATTTTTCTCAAGGCATTGTGTATGGTGATGTGCAAACATTCTCCCAAGAAGCCTATATTCTCAAAGTATTAGCAGCAGGCTCAGCCATGACGGCATCATGGCAATTTGAAGTCTTGGAAAAATATGACTATTGGCTGAATCAATCGCTTGTTCAAGTGGTGTTGGCACGACAGGTCTTGCCTGATTTGGTGACCAAACGCTGGTTGATGCGTGATTTAAGTGGTGGTGTGGTGCGTTATACGACGGATGTACACCTTGCTATGCGTTTTTTGACTGAAATGCGGGATGTAGCAGTGGTAGATGCATCATTGCTGACTTTGCATACGGATTATGTGTTAGAAAGTAGTGTTTACCTGACAGAAGGAGAGCGAACTGCTGCGGGTTGGTTAGCTTGGTTCAACTGGGGGGATGCGGTTGGCAGGATCGATTTTTCTTTAAACGAAAGTGGTTTGGTCAAACAGGTGGGTAGCAGTGAGTAAAGACATATTGTTTTTACCTAGTGTGATATGGCAACGCTGGTTACCTGTATTATTTGGTTTTTCTTTGTGGTTGATGATTGCCTTGGTGTGGCCAAGTGAAGATGGTTTTGTGCCTGTTGTCTTGCAGTGGTTTAATGTTGTCTTGCTTAGTGGAATAAGTATTGTTGTTTTTACGTATGCGTTTCGCGGTTTTTTCTCTCCATATGAGGAGAGGGCAGGTTCTTACTTGCGTACCAAGTTAGTCACCGCCATGGTATTGATGGTATTGGTGCCTTCGGTGGTTCTACAGATTACAGCCAATCAAGTGATTGAAAAAGGTATGGACGTTTGGTTTGATGTGCGGGTGGATACCTTGTTGGATAAAGCGATGAACTTGGCGCAAGGTTTTTATGCGCGGGTAGAAGCGGATATGGCAGCGTCTTTAGAACAGGTCAACGCAGATAATGAAGCTTTAATCGAAGCAGCATCTTTACCTTTGGGCAGTATGGGTTTAAGCCGATACTTGAACACCATGCTTAAGCAATACCAATGGACAAGGCTGGAGTTATTGGATGCTGATGCACGGGTGATGGCAGCTGCACAGCGGGCATTTCAAGGACAGAGTTGGGACTCTTTTAAAACCCAGCCTTTATCGGAAATGGGCAAGTCCAGCATTGTTTTGGGGCATTTTACGCTGGAACACCAAGTCAGGGATGATGGTGAGTATGTGATGGGTTACTTACCCTTGTATACACATCGTAACTTTGTGGCCTTATTACGCGCAGAGACCCGTCTACCTGATGATGTGATGTTCAGCGCACGCAGCATTGAAACAGATTA
>JAUZQU010000076.1 GCA_030950835.1 Mariprofundaceae bacterium
CAGCGGGTGATGCAGTGGGCTTGGGACAAACGGGAAAAGATTCTATTCTTCCCTGATCAACATTTGGGTGAAAATACTGCTTTGACCATGGGTATTACCGATGATGAGATGATTGTTTGGGACCCATTTTTACCTATGGGCGGCAATAGTGAACACGCTATCCGAGCAGCGAAACTGATTTTGTGGAAAGGTTTTTGTTCAGTACACCAACTGTTTAAGACTGAACATGCCGATACCATGCGCCATAACCACCCTGATATTGAAATTTTAGCACACCCTGAATGCTCAAGGGCAGTTTGTGAAACGGCTGACTTTGTGGGCTCAACTGAGCGTATTATTGATTATGTAGCGGCTGCGAAAACAGGAAGTAAGTTCGCTATTGCTACAGAATTGAATTTGGTGAATCGTCTGCGCATTAACCACCCTGACAAGCCGATTTGGTTTTTATCACCTACGGTCAGCATGTGCTCAACGATGTTTCGCACCGACCCGCAACATTTGTATTTTGCCATGCAGGGCATTGTGGCAGGTGAGGGTTATCATCAGGTAAAAGTGGGGCAAGATCAGCAAGCGATGGCGATGGCATCATTGAATGCGATGTTGGATTTGGGGTGAATATGAGATTGATCTTACGAAGTCTTTTAGGGTTTTTCTGTGTGGTTGCGTGTGCAACATGGGCTTGGGCAGATGCATTACAAGACCTCAATCATAAGGTAGAGACTTTTAAACATAGCGAGCAAGCACGTTTTGTCCCCGATGGTTTAAAACGATTGTCTTCATATCAAGGGGCGATGATGTTGGCAGTGGAGCAAGATGCTGCTGGGTTTAGCGAAGTAGATAATACGGATGCCAAACCTTCATTGGCAGTGCAACAGGCAATGCTTAAAGTGGGGCATGTATTGCAGGAAGTGCAGAACAATGCGCTTGTTTTTAGCAGCACATTTGCAGATTTATTGCATAGCGAAAGCCAAGCGAACAAGGCGTATGTTTATCATCATGTGCCGCAAACCATGCCTAATGCAGATGTGGTGAGCGCTTATGAGACGGCAAGTCAATATTTACAAACAACCATTGAAAACACGGAATTAGGTCAGCTTAATCAAGCGCGGCAAGCAGCCAGACAAGCAGAGAAATTCTTTTCACAAAGCATAGATGCTGCCATGTCAGGTTTGGTGGAGCAAACCAGTAGGGCGGTTTCTCAAGCGGCATCAGCAGGTGCAAAACGTTATACTCCAAGGCTTTGGGCGATTGTGAGAGCAGAGTTTGGACTGTTGAAACGTTACCATAAAAACCAACAGGCAGATAAGGACGATAAAATCATTGCCGAACGCCCAGATCAGCCTGGTTATGCCTTTGAAATGGCAGTATATACGCAAAAGTTGGCGCTTCAGGTCAAACATTGGCGACGTGACGCGGGAAGCCATGAAAAAATGGCACTTGAAGCACGTCAACATCGTTTGGCACTGGCACAAGCGGTGGATTTTCCGATGGATTATGCCCAAGTTGGGGTGGATATTGCAGCAAGTGAGCTTGTTATCTTGATTAAAGCTGAACATCAGACTTTGCTTGAGGAGCGGCAAAATCATGAGGCTGCAATGCAGGCATTACGCGCCGAACATGTGTTGGCATTGCGTGATGCTTTGTATCAACAGCGTTTATCAGACCAACAGGCATTTCAACTTAAGGTGGGTAATTTGAAAAGCGCTTTTAAAAGCAAATTGGAGCAAGAAACCTTTGAAAAGAAACGCCGAGCTAAGGTGAGAGAGTTGTTTTCAGAGCAGGAAGTGGATATTTTGGCAAATTTGGATGGTTCGTTGCTGATTCGGGCGCAAAAAATCCAATTTACTTCGGGAAGTAGTAAATTGGGCGGGCAATATTTTGACTTTTTAGGGCGTGTGAAAGAAGCATTATTGTTGTATCCTGAGCGCCAAATTCGCATCGAAGGGCATACGGATAACCTTGGTGGGGCGAAAGAAAACCGCAGCTTATCGCTTAAACGTGCGGAAGCGGTGCAATCATTTTTGATTGCCGCAGATATGGATGTGCAACGTTTACGCGCTTTGGGTTATGGTGATGTCAAACCTATTGTGAGCAATGATTATAAGAAGGGTAGGGCGATGAATCGACGTATTGATGTGATTATTGAGGCTGCTCATGAGTGATTTACAGGTATTACAAGCACAGTTTCTTCAGCTTTGTGAGGAAAATAAAGTAGATTCAGCAAGCAAACAACGTTTATTACGTGAAACATTGAACTTGCTGGCTGATGACATCCCCGAAGCGGATGTGAAGATGGTTGGTAAGACGTTGGCAGAGATTCGCTTGGGTTTAGATGTGTTTAAACCTTATCAAGCATGGCGTAAAGTGAGTGTATTTGGTTCAGCGCGAACCAAGCCTGATCATCCACAATATGTGCAGACCAAAGCGTGTGGCAAAGCATTAAAAGAAGCTGGTTTTATGGTCATTACAGGTGGTGGACCGGGTATGATGCAAGCTGCCAATGAAGGGGCAGGGCGTGAGGCTTCGTTTGGTGTGGGTATTAACTTGCCGATGGAACAAGAGTTGAACCCTGTGGTACACGAGTCGCCACGCAGCTTTGAATGCCAATACTTCTTTACACGCAAGTTATTTTTCTTGAAAGAAAGTGATGCCGTGATTTTAACACCGGGTGGTTTTGGCACGTTTGATGAAGGTTTTGAATTATTAACGTTATTACAAACAGGACGTAACCCACCGATTCCTGTGATCATGCTTGAAGCACCTGGGGATGACTTTTGGGGGCCATTCCTCAAGTCTTGGATGCGCCGTTTGCTCAATGATGGTTTGATTAGCCCTGAAGATACGGGGTTATTGTTTCATACCGACAATGCGGATACGGCAGTACAATATATCCATGATTATTATGTGAATTATCATAGTTTTCGTTATGTGGGCAACCAGATTTTATTGCGCTTGAATAATGCACTTTCTGAACACGCTTTGGCACGTTTGAATGCAGAGTTTTCGGATGTATTACATAAAGGAGAGATTGAGCAGGTAAAAAATTGGCCTGAAAATGACGATGTTTGTTTTGCCCATTACCCACGTTTAAGAATGCGTTTGCAACATCATCGTATGAGTGTGTTACCAGACATGATTCGTCGTATGAATGCGTTGTATTTGCAGGATTAGTACAGACTTAAAGGGTAGCGTCCCCTTTTGCATATAGGGGCCTGAATATGCAAGCCCCTATTGTTTTGTCGTATTATTTTACTGGATGTGAAAAGGAAGCGTAGCGCTGTTGGGGACGCCAGTAATCGCAGGGTCATTGGCGAGTATAGGAATCATTGTGCCTGTGGCATTTGCAGTAGCGACACTGTAGCAACCTGTTTGGAATCCACTTAAGTTATATTGAAACAGAATACCCAATGTGTTTTTGGTGACTGGAATCACATCTCTTTGGATATACAAAATACTGTTGTTTTTTCCAGTGAAAACATAACCATACTTTACCTTATCTGAGGAGACCTTGGGAGAGTCAATATAAGCAGGGATTGTGCAGATAGGATCTGAATAGTGAACATTTTCAGGAGCTCCTGGAGATCCATTAAATAAAGGGTCCAAAGACCCACGAATATTAACATAATAACCTGTGCTCGATAAAAAAGCATCGCTCAGAATACCATCGTTCAAACTTCTTCCTAAGACTAAGCCATAATGATCTACGACCATGA
>JAUZQU010000077.1 GCA_030950835.1 Mariprofundaceae bacterium
TTTCGTGGTGCTTTTTCCAAGGTCGTGAGCAAGACAAGCTGCTCACCTTTATTGGGGTCAGGAAAAGCGAGCGCGACATGCTCAAAATCAGCCCAACAGCGTTTCGCCATGGTTTCCACAGCAGTTAATGAGACCATTTCACCCGCAATCTTGGCAAAACGCTTGGCTCTGCCCTGAATGTGGACAAAACCATCTGCATCTATGCTGACAATATCACCAGTATCATACCAACCATCTTGCGGTTTTTGTAATAGCCCTGGTTTGTCATGTAATAAATAACCTTTCATCACGTTTGCCCCGCGCACCCACAAACGTCCCGCATCTTCAATGCCTTGCACAGGCTCTAATCGGTGTTCAATGCTGGGCAACAGTCTGCCCACGCTGCCAGCTTTAAAGTGCATGGGTGAATTACACGCCAATACAGGGCTGGTTTCGGTTGCTCCATAACCTTCAAGGATACGAATGCCGAATTTATGCATCCAAGCTTGGCGGGTTTCAGCTTGTAGTTTTTCTGCGCCTGCCACGACATAACGCATACTGTAAAAGTCATAGGGATGGGCATGTTTGGCATAAGCAGCAAGGAAAACATTGGTGCCAAACAAGATAGTGGCATTGATGTCGTAGGCGACTTCGGGAATCACTTTATAATGCAAAGGCGAGGGGTATAAGAAGGTTTTAATACCCCGCATTAAAGGCAATATAGTGCCAGCGGTAAAACCAAAAGAGTGAAACATAGGCAAGGCATTGAGACAGACATCTTGGGTGTTGAAGGCAATGCTGGCACTGATTTGTTCGACATTGGCTAAGATGTTTTGATGGGATAAAACCACGCCTTTAGGTGTGCCTTCTGAGCCAGAGGTAAACAAAACAACCGCTGCATCATCTGCTTTGACATGACGAATCAGGCGTTGAATGCCTAAAAAGGGTATCTTAGCCAGCATAAAACCTTTGACTTTGTGTAATATGGTCAACTTCTCGCGCAAATCTTCTAAATAGACGATGTGGGTAACATCTTGCATACTCGTTATCAGCTCTTCTAAGTGCGCAGCTTCGACAAAACGGCGTGAGGTTAAGACGGTGCGAATAGTCGCAGATTGTAAAGCAGCAAGCGTTGCTTTCTCGCCCATGCTGTAGTTCAACATCGCAGGCACAGCAGCTCTGGCATGTAAGGCAAATAAGGTGATGGCACATGAGTTCATATTGGGTAATAACAGCCCTACCCTGTCGCCAGATTCAATGCAGCTGGGTAAAAGTTGTTGCAAAACCATGCTGCGGGTGAAAAGATCATGGTAACTGATGCTTTGGCGTTCAATATCTTCAAGAATGAGGTGGTTTTTGCCATGAATAGCAGCTGCTTCTAAAAGACTATCCCAAAGCCTTTGTTGATAAGGTGAAGTGGCAAACACCATATTCTGCATGATATCAGCCAACACTTTACCCGCTTTTTCACGGCGCTCACGACCTTTCATCTCGGCATCAAACTGCATCTTTTGTGGTGGTAATACGGTTAACGTAATACGGGGGAACCAACGCAGGCGCACCTGCCCCTTTAAACGCGAAAAGGGGGTGAATTGTGCGCCGTGAATACAAATGGGTAAGATGCTGGCATCGGCTTTGTCGGCGACCATGCCTGGGCCTGGATAAATTTTCATGAGTGAACCTGTGGCTGTGATACGTCCTTCAGGAAAAATGACCACTTTATGCCCTGCTTTGACATGCTTAATCAGGCTTTTCATTGCCATGGGGTCGCTGTGATCCACGGCAAATAAAGGGATGACACTTTTGACAGGGCGCATCCACCATTTGTTATAATAGCTGCTATGAATGGCAAAACTGATGTTGGTGGGCAAAAATAGCGCCAGCAACACCGCATCGAGGAAAGAAGTATGGTTTGCTACAATCAATACCCGCTCACCTGCGCTGTGTACATGCTCTAAACCCGTGATGTGGACGCGGTAGATGAACTTTAAGGTATAACGTAGAATAAACATCAATAGTTTCATGATTTTTCTCCTTGTTGATTGGATTCGGGCTGTAAGAAGTGGGCAATGAGGGTGTGGGCAATGTCGTTTAAAGTCATCTCATTATCGTGTAGCTTATGGCTTAATGTTAAGCTGCAAATACCATGAATACCTGCCCATAATGCCCGTGTCTCTAGGCTGACTTGTTGGGCATCCATGTCTGGAAATGCTGCTTTAAATTGTTGTTCTACAAGTGTAAATAAACGTAAACGCTGCTCTTGGTAAGCTTGTGGCATATCTTGTTCATCTTTAAGCTGATGGGCAAAGACGGCTTGCCAACTTGGGGTGTTGTGCAAAGCAAAATCGACATAAGCCAATGCCATCTGTTGCATGTTTTCTTGGGCAGAAAGTGTGCTGTTACAGGCAGCCAATACATGTTGTTCTAAGGCTTTTAATGTGCGTAAGTTCACTGCTAAAATCAGCAAGTCCATGTTTTTGAATAGTTGGTATAACGTACCTACGGCATAACCAATATCTTGGGCAATATGCCTTGCGTTGATGCCTTGAATACCATCTTGTTGAATACAAAGCTGCGCCGCTTGAATCGCCGCTTCACGAATTTCTTCACGTGTATGATCGTTGCGTCTTCCCATGTAATACCTCTTTATGAACGAAGTTCAATTTATAAGCGTAATAAAACAGAACATCGTTCATAAAGTCAAGTGTTTTATCTTTAGCCCAAGTTTGTTAGAGGTTGATGAAAAAAATCACTTGGTGGGTTAAGCGCCTGTCAGCCGTTATAGGTGATAGCGTTGCCGCAGATAGTGGATTGAGGCATCAGTATTGATTAGGCATATAGATAGCAGTGATGGATTGAGGTGAAACATTGATTTGCCCTGCATTAAACGTGGCATTTTTTTGAGCTAAGCCGTAATATGTATATGTACCAGCAGCAGGAATAGTCGCTAAAAACTGGGTAGAGTAAGTAGATCTAGTTCTATTTATAGTAATAGCATCTAGACTACCAACGGATACACTGGTCTGAAAAACTCCAACAGTAGCTCCGATTCCAACATTGATTGTATTGGGTTCGTTAAACAAGGTTACTGAACCAGAGTGGGTGATCAATGCAAAACCTGCTGCAGGCACTGTAATTGTAACACTTGTAACAGTCACAACCGTGAAATCTGTTGCAGGTATGCTAGTAAATACAGGGTCGATAACAGCAGCTGCTCCAGCTTGTGATGCAATAATACCAGCAGCTGAAATAGAAATGCCTACTCCTGCCGCATAGGTTGTATCTGTATCCACTTCACAAGTTACGCTGCCATTGGCATTGATGACCCGAATCGACTTACCTAAGGCGCAAGTGCCTGTAACCGTGTTCTGTTTGTTGTTAACATTTGAGGCAGCGAGGGTGGTATTGGCAGTAATACGACCGTTATTATCATTTACCGCCGTTTTAACAGCTGTGAAATTTGCATTAACATCGGCTGCTACAGCGGGTGAGTTGGCCGTAAAAGTCTTGGGTACCGTTAAAGTTCCTGCCCAAGCGTGAGGTAAGATGCATAGTGCGATGATACATGTGTATAGTGCTTTCATGGTGATTCTCCTTGGTACTTGTTGAATATATGACTGTTAATTCCACTTGCCTGCATCCCAGTTGAACTGATCCCAATTACTATTGGTTGTGCTGATAGTCAGGCTGATAGCATCGCCTGATAGACCCAAACTATCGATAGCTACAATACTCATGCTGAATGTGCTTGGGCTGGTGAGATCTGGTGAGATACTTAAACTTTTGCTGGCTGGACTATATGTAATCCAAGCGGGCAAGTTAGGGGTGAATTGGGGGCTGACACCATCTGCATCGGGGTCGCTTAAGCTTAGTGTAGCAGAGGTTGTACCACCGATGGCAGCAGTGATGCTATTACTTTGCATGCTTACTACTGGAGCGCGGTTGATAACATTGATGTCTAAAGTGCCTACGATATTGGGGTTTTGGTCGGTATTGACTGTGGCATCAATTTGCGCGGTAATCCTTTGGTTGCCTAAGGTATCTGGGGCTGTCCATACATTGTTGCTGAAGACACCAGCACTGGCTGACCATAAAATAGGTGAAGATGAGGTAGGGCTGACACCACCAACCAAGGCAGAGAAGGTCAGGCTAGCATTGCGGGGTACTACCACGATATTATCTATGCTTTGAACTACAATCGCTAGATTCATCACAATGGGCACGGTCAATGCTGCTCCCTGTAAGTTGACAATATTTTGACCTGCATAGATGTTTTTACCCTGCCCATTTGGACCATCAAATGCCAATACAATAAAACGTACATTACTGGCATTGGGCACGTTCAAAGTGATGGTGAAGTTCGGGCGATTAGCAATGACAGGTGGGAAAAGGGCTGTGCCAGCGGCCGAAAAGGCTTGTACAGCCATGGATTGCACATTGCTAGGCACATTGTTGGCACCTTGAAGTGCGCCTGTTGCCATCATATCTGCCAAAGTAATGGTCACTTGGGTGCTGGATGCGGAATCCTTATTGTTTTCCGCGCCACTACAAGCTGTGAATAATAAGGGTAACAGTAGGAAAAAGAACATACGCATCATGATGTTACTCCTTTATTTTGAGTTTGGCATTAAGTTTGGCAGTGCTCTAGGCATATCACTAACACTGGCGATGTTATAACATACAACAACAGCAAGTACAGTGACGCAAGGCACAATGAGGTGCGCTGATTGTACTGCTTTGCATGGTATAGAACAGGTATATTTTGTGTTGTGCATGAGGGAAACAGCACTTATTTTGCATGACTTATACCTTGCCTTTTTACTGGCTTACCGCAAGATGTCGCTTATGAATTTAATCGCCAACACCTTACCTTATTTTGAGACATTACAAGCCCAACAGCATATCGACGAATTGCAGCAATGTATTGAAAAAAGCAAAATAAAATTAGACACCTTGGCAAACCAAAAGCAGCTAACTTGGCAAAATTTGATGTTGCCTTTGGCTGAAATAGATGAGTCGATTGCCCGTTTATGGGGGCCTGTGTCCCACTTGAGTGCGGTGTGTGATTGCGCAGAAATTCGCCCTGTGTATGAACAAGGTGTACAACTGATGACAGCTTGGGGCACTTGGGTAGCGCAACATCAGGGCATCTATCAAGCGATGACTGCTTTATTAGAAAGTAAGGCATTTGCCGCATTGAAACAAGAGCAACAAACTGCCATCCAACATACCTTGCGTGATTTTCGCTTGGCAGGTTCTGCTTTAACGGGCAAAGATAAAACACGTTATGCGGATATCAGTATGCGTCTAGCGGAGCTGGGTACATTATTTAGCAAACATGTGTTGGATGCGACCCAAGCATTCAGCTTACTACTTACAGAACAAAGCCAATTGGGTGGTTTGCCTGATTCGATCGTGGCTTCGGCGGCGCAACGTGCCCAAGAAGATGGGCAAGCGGGCTGGTTATTTACCCTCGATATACCATCCTATTTACCATTTATGCAGTACGCAAAGTCCAGCGCATTGCGGGAGAAGATGTATAAAAGCTATGTGTCACGCGCCAGTGCTGGTGATTGGGATAATAGCCCTGTGATTGATGAGTTGTTGCTGTTGCGCCAAGAAAAAGCCCAGCTATTGGGTTTTGAACATTATGCTGCTTACTCTTTAGCCGATAAAATGGCAGAAAATGTAACCCAGGCAACTGACTTTTTGCGTGATTTAGCAGCAAAATCACAAGAAATGGCAAAAAATGAGCTGAAAACACTCAAAAACTTTGCTAAAACCACTCTAAACATCCAAACACTACAAGCATGGGACATCCCGTACGCCTCCGAATGTTTGCGCCAAGCGGAATATGCGATTTCACAAGATGCTTTAAAACCGTGGTTTCCTGAACACCATGTCAAGCAAGGTTTGTTCACCTTGGCTGAACGGTTGTACAACATTCGTATTCAGCGTGGGCAAGCTGAAGTCTGGGCGGATGGTGTGGAGTATTATGATGTTTTAGATGCGCAAGGTGCCAAAAAGGCAGGTTTCTTTCTTGATCCTTATGCTAGGAAAGGTAAACGTGGCGGAGCATGGATGGATGAGTGTTTGGTAGCGTGGCGTTTGAGCGATGGTAGCAAACAATACCCTGTGGCATATTTGGTGTGTAATTTTGATGCGCCTGTAGGTGATAAACCAGCCTTGTGGACACATGACGAAGTCATCACCTTATTCCATGAATTTGGGCATGGTTTGCATCACATGATGACCAATATAGAAACACGCGAAGTTTCAGGCATCAATGGGGTGCCTTGGGATGCAGTGGAATTACCCAGCCAATTCATGGAGAATTTCTGTTGGGAACGTGAAGTGCTTGATTTATTTGCCAAACATTATGAAACAGGGGAAAGTTTACCTCAAGACATGTTTGATAAGATGCTCGCTGCCAAACATTTTCAGGCAGGGCTGCAGATGTTAAGGCAAGTCGAGTTTTCTTTGTTTGATTTGTTATTGCATAGCCAATATGAAGCTCAAGACACATCATCTGTGCAAGATGTGTTGGATGAAGTGCGTCAAGAAGTGGCAGTGCTCCATCCTCCCGCCTGTAATGTATTTCAAAATAGCTTTTCGCATATTTTTGCAGGGGGTTATGCAGCAGGTTATTATAGTTATAAATGGGCGGAAGTATTGTCTGCAGATGTGTATGCGGCGTTTGAGGCGGCATCTGGTTCAGCTTCTGCAGTAGATTCCGCATCAGGAAAAGGGCAACAAAGCATTATCAATGCTTCGATAGCCAGTAAGTTTTTAGAGGCATTGTTATCGCGTGGTGGTAGCCGTGATATGATGGAGTCATATGTTGATTTCAGAGGCAAAGAACCCACCGTAGATGCCTTGTTGCGGCATAATGGATTAGCCAAAGCCTAATCTTGAACACATATAGGATGGACGCACCCTCTCCAATCAAACAACGCTGAACATAAAGCGCTTACTATCCAAGATAATTTTTTTGGAAGATAATAAACCTCTATAAGTGCGTGAATAAGCCAACATTTACTTACCCATAAAAGTGAATGCTTAGCTTGAGCGGGGTAATCAGTGCTTTCATCATGGTTGAAGATGCTTACACTGCGCCGCATATGAACAAGTAGATTGAAGGAGTAAATAATGGATATCAGTAAAATTCCTGCAGGCAAGAATGCACCTGATGAAATCAATGTGGTGATTGAAGTCTCCCAACATGCCGACCCTATCAAATATGAGTTGGACAAAGTATCAGGCGCGATTTTTGTGGATAGATTTATGCATACCGCGATGCATTACCCATGTAACTATGGTTTTGTACCCAATACTTTATCCGATGATGGTGACCCTGTTGATGTCTTGGTGGTTTCTAACTTTGCTTTGATTCCTGGTTGTGTGGTGACATGCCGCCCTGTGGCTGTGTTAGAAATGGAAGATGAAGCGGGTATGGATGCGAAGATATTGGCGGTGCCGATTTCTAAGTTGAAACCTGTGTATGACCATGTTCAAGGCCCTGAAGATTTACCCAAGTTCTTACTTGATCAAATCTCCCACTTCTTTGAGCATTATAAAGATTTAGAGCCAAATAAATGGGTGAAGGTGACAGGTTGGGCAGATGCTAAAGCTGCAAAACAAGAAGTCGTGGATTCAATTGCCCGTTTCAAAGGTTAAATAAGTGTGATGGTTGCGCTATATTGTTAGATTCAAAGGCTTTGCGACTGCAAAGCCTTTTTTCATGTTTACTGAGCGGGTGTTGCTAATGTTTCAGCTTGATCTTTGTTTGGGCTTACCACCGCAGGTTTTAAACCCAACATCGGCAAGAATGCTGCTAAGGGTAAGACTTGTTCGTTGACGGTTAAAACACCCTTGTCCAACTTCACAGCGGCAATCAGTTTGCCATTCTCTTCAGCAATCAAACCTTGTGTAATATAAGGCGTAACCATGGCAGAAAATGGTGTTGACATGATGATAGCAGCATCCACCTCAAGACGTAAATCCATCATGATAGCTTGCAATATGGTGACACTGTCCAAAGCATCCATGATGTGTTGACCATCAGGCAGAGCCACAAGATGACTATCCCAATCTATGCTCAGTGTGCCGCCCATGCCTTCTACTTTTAACCATTGTTTGATCTGCAGACCATCTTGAAGCAGCAAATCAATTAAGGTTCGTAGTTGTGCTTGGGTTTCATCGGTACTGGCTTGTGTTTGTAATTTTTGTGATACGTCCATCCATAGTTCAAGGGTTTTAAAGTCCAGCTGGTTGATTTCAACATCATAGGCAAGGGCATTTAAAGGTATAGGTGCAGTGATTTTCTTGATGGCAAAGCCAACTTTACTGTTGAGCTTGCCCTGCTCTTCGTGTTGTTGCGATGTTATAGATATATCTTCCAAGCGGACGCTGCTTTGTTTTGCCACGATTTCAAGCAAGGGGAAAGTGGCATCCATGGTGCCCAAGAAGGTCACATCCTGATACTTTTCCATATCAAAAGTGGAGCTAGCATCGGCGATGTTGACCGCGATGTCTTTCGTCACGATTTGTGAGGCGGGTAATTGAATATCACCTTTGAAAACCGAGTAATCCAGCTTGGACGTACCAGAGGCGGTTAAACCACCAAAAGTAGCACTGACTTTTTCATCTTCATAAGTGAACCCCTTGATGTTTACAGCATCTGATGAGCTATGATTAAAATCAATCAGGGAGGATACGCGCATCACTACGTTTTCATCAACAAAGGCTTGTGCTTTTTCAGGCAAACCAAGCCAGTTGATATCCGTTTGAATATAAGCCGCACCCAAAGCAAGACCTGTGTCCGTCAACAATATGGGTCCGTGTTGTATGTTTGCGCTGAATTCCGCAGTCAAGGTATCCATGCCTATTTTAGGTTCAGTGATGCGAATATGCATCATGCTCACTGCCTGTGCTGAAAACCATGATTGTGTATAACTTTTATGTTCGAACTGCACTTTTTTATCTTTTGACGGATAAATAACAAACGCTTGATGGTAAAATTCTTTTGCCACATCCCCCATAAACTTAGGCGCCGCTAAGCCTGCCCCAACCAATAATACGAATAATACCAATATACCCTTTTTCATGTGAACCACCCCTTATGACCTATAGATGGCAACCGTATAAGGGTTAGTCTGAATACACAAGATATGTCGATATTTTAATCATCCACGGAGAAAAACATCGGGGTCAAACATCGTAAACATCGGGGTCTGGTCTATCATTGCACCATCCATTTGCTCCCCCCTCACGATGTAACCATGAGCTAGGCGTACAGTTCTTATAACTTAATACAATGATAGAACATCCCGCTAGTTTTAGCAAGCACTTTTATCCCAATTAAGATCCTTTTCATACAATCGGTCATT
>JAUZQU010000078.1 GCA_030950835.1 Mariprofundaceae bacterium
CGTGGGTTGAAGCATTAAAAGCTTCTACAAATGCATTGGTAGGTGCATCAAAACGACCACCCCAAGGTTTATCGGACATCATTTACTCTCTCTTTATAGCGTATTGGATAAGGCAAAACATGCAACAACCAGTGCTGCAAATGAAATAATCGTTGCAACACCTGAATTATCATTAAGAAAGGATAATAAGTGACCTATCAGTCCTTTTTTTGCTTCTAAAAGCCCACTTCCTGTCAAAAAAATGTACGACTGTTCCATTTTAATCCACTCTCTTGCTTCTAGTTCTGAAAAAAGACCATAGCCATTTTCTTCCACAGAGTTATCTTCCTTAAACTCAGGCACGCCTTTAACTTTATCTAGATAAAAATCTGACACATGGAATTTGCAATTATCAAGATTAGCTATGGATCAACCATACTCTTCTTTATATTTAGCATACATGTATACTAACATATTTTTATATGTTTTTTCGTTAAGGAACGTTAAGCCCAAGACTTTAACGCTCAAGCATTGGCCATGCGGCGTGATGATGGTGTGGCTTTTTCTTCAGGGCGAATGCCTAACTTGGCAAAGAATGCTCTATCTTCATCCGCTTCGTTATTGCCTGTAGTCAGCAGCTTTTCGCCGTAGAAAATGGAGTTTGCGCCAGCTAAGAAGCACAGCGATTGCATCTCTTCAGACATCATTTCACGCCCAGCAGATAAACGCACATGCGAAGACGGCATAGTAATGCGAGCTACGGCAATGGTGCGAATAAAATCAAAATTATCCAAGTCTGCTACATCTGCCATCGGCGTGCCTTCAACTTTGACCAACATATTGATGGGTACAGATTCAGGATGAGGATTCATACGTGCCAGTTGCACAATCATACCAGCACGGTTCTTAAGTGCTTCGCCCATGCCAACAATACCGCCACAACATACACTCATGCCTTGTTCGCGTACATTTTTCAGCGTATTCAATCTATCTTCATAGGTACGTGTGGAAATGATACCTTTATAAAATTCAGGGTCGGTATCGAGGTTGTGGTTGTAATAATCCAAACCTGCATCTTTCAATTTCTTCGCCTGTTCACCATTCAACATACCCAAAGTCGCGCAAGCTTCCATGTCCATATCTTTGACTTCACGAATCATATCCAAGACCAAATCAAAGGCTCTGCCCTTGGGCTCACGCCATGCAGCACCCATACAAAAACGCGATGCACCCTTTTCTTTGGCAATACGCGCTGCTTTCATCACCTCGTCTTTTTTCATCAACAATTCAGATTCTAAACCTGTGTTATAACGCGATGATTGCGGACAATATTTACAATCTTCGGGGCAACCACCTGTTTTAATGGATAAAAGCGTGGATAATTGCACTTCATTGGCATCAAAGTTTGCTCGATGCGCTTGTTGCGCTTTAAACATCAAATCATTAAAAGGAAGCTCAAAAAGCTTGATAGTTTCATCCACTGACCAATCGTAGCGCATATCTTCTCCGTGGTTTGACGTATCTCAATGCAAGGTGTTCTAAGTATGATGAGGCACCTATAGATAAACGACAAACAAGGGCGCAAGCTAAACAAAACACAAGCAAGAATAAAGCAGCATCAACGATGTAAGGTCAGCAAAAATGAATAAAAGTGGCTTTGAAGCATAATCTTTGAGTCTGCGGCGGTGATTTAAGTCTCCACGATACTTTGCAAATGCGTGAGGGCTAAAATATAACGTAGACGTTGTTCATCATGGTTGCTTGTTTCTTGTTGGATTAAATCATGCAGGGTTTCACCTAGTGGGTGATCCAGCCATTGGGAGACATTGATTTGCCCATGTTGGCTTTTTTGTTGCAAGATATGGGTGGCAGCGATGATTTTAATATGCTGTAGGCGCTGTAGCCACTCACAACGCAAAGCATGGGCATCATCACTTGCCCATAATGGTGTGCGTAAAGCACGTTCAAGCTGGGCAAAGGGTAGGCTGTCCATGCAAAGCTGAGCGACACTTAAACATTGGGACAAGGGCAGCTGCATCTGCTCGGCTAAAGGAATAGCGATGACCACATCTACAAGTTGGGTAATGTCAGGGTTCGTTTTGCCATAATTGGAAAAGGCTGTTTTCGTTTTTTTCAACCAAGCTTCATCCACGGTTAAAAGCCCTTCCAAGGTTAACAAACCTTCGGCAAAGTTCAAAACAGCTTGTTGAACTTCATACCAAGCCTCCAAATCCAAGGCTGTGCTGCCAAATGCATGTTCATATTGTTTGCCTGTGTCTAAAATATAATCGGCAAGCAATAGGGATTGCACCACATTTTGCAGGGGTTTCTGGCTTAAGTTTTGCAAATAATGGATGCTACATAAACCATAACGATTCAGGATATAGCTGCAAATACGGGTATGGGCAATATCGCTGGAAAGCACATGGTTGAGGATATGTTGGGCAAATGGTTTGCGCAGAGGTTTTGCAAAATACTGGATTAAAAATATATCGCCAAAGACACTGTGCGTGGCAAAGCAAGCTGCATCCAAAGCTTCATGGATACGATTCTTTTCATGCCCCAACCACTCTGCATATACAGGGCGTAAGGCGAACTTTTTCACGTCTTTTTCTAAGCTCAATAAACGTTTCTCTTCATATAAAGATTGTTGTAAATGTATTAATCTTGGTAAGTGGTGTATAGCGGTGGACTCGGCTAAAGACAGGACAATGGCTTGTTCTTTATTATCATTCAGACATTGCAAGGTGACCGCAGCAGCAGCTTTTTTTAACCAGCGGTTACGCTCTTTGAATGGTAAATCTGCCAAGAGGATTTTGAGGTTAACCTCATGGTCAGACATGTTCACACCTGCAGCATTATCAATGGCATCGGTATTGATGATACCGCCTTGCTGGGCAAATTCGATACGTGCAGCTTGGGTTAAACCTAAATTGCCACCTTCGTTTAAAACTTTGCAGCGTAAATTGTTCGCATCCACACGCACCGCATTATTGGCAGGATCTTGCGCATCGGCATCACTTTCAAAGCTGGCTTTGATGTATGTACCTATGCCGCCGTTGTACAACAAATCTACGGGTGCTTGCAAGATAGCTTGTATCAAGGCTTCGCCTGAACAGGTTTCTACATCCATGCCTAATACTGCTTGCATGGTGCTTGAAATACGAATGCTTTTGGCAGAACGCAAAAATACACCGCCACCTTCACTGATGATGTCAGTTTGGTAGTCGCCCCAGCCTAATACGGCATCAAATAAACGTTGGCGTTCAGCAAAAGCGACTGGAACATCGGGTTGCGGGTCTAAAAAGATGTGTATGTGGTTAAAAGCGGCGAGCAACTTCATCTGAGGATTGAGCAACATACCATTGCCAAACACATCGCCACCCATATA
>JAUZQU010000079.1 GCA_030950835.1 Mariprofundaceae bacterium
AGGCAGAGCTTGTAGCAGGTTTCTTTGTGGAATATTCGGGCATGTGGTTTGCGACTTTCTCTTTGGCAGAATATGCAGCGATGATTCTGATTTCCTTGATGACAGCCATACTCTTTTTGGGCGGCTGGTATCCACCATTTGAGTTTTTATCCTTCATTCCCGGCACAGTATGGTTATTGGCAAAAACATCTTTTTTAATTTTTGTGTTCATCTGGTTTAGAGCAACATTCCCCCGTTATCGTTATGACCAACTGATGCGTTTGGGCTGGAAAGTGTTCTTACCTTGGACATTGGCTTGGATTGGGGTGATTGGTTTTTGTACATATGCTGCTGAAATTAGTGATAGTTTGAGCTTTTTAAGTGACGCTGTTGCTTTTTATCAGCCTTGGAGAGATTAAATCATGGATACGATTAAACGACATTTAAAAACATGGCTGCTTTGGGAGCTGGTCTTGGGTTTGGCTTTGACAGGACGTTATTTGTTCAAAAAGAAAATCACCGTTGAATACCCTGAAGAACGTACCCCATTATCGCCGCGTTTTCGTGGTTTGCATGCTTTAAGGCGCTATGAAAATGGTGAAGAACGTTGCATTGCTTGTAAGTTATGCGAAGTGACTTGCCCTGCTTTGGCCATTACGATTGAATCTGAAGAACGCGATGATGGTTCACGCCGTACGACACGTTATGACATTGACATGACCAAGTGTATTTTCTGTGGTTTTTGTCAAGAAGCTTGCCCTGTGGATGCGATTGTGGAAACACAAGAATTTGAGTATGCCTCAGAAACGCGTGAAGCTTTGTATTATGATAAAGAGATGTTGATGAAAGTGGGCGAACGTTATGAACCGCAAATTGCTGCAAACCTTGCTGCAGATGCGCGTTACCAATAAGGAGCATAGGCATTTATGTTAGAAACAGCATTTTTTAATTTATTTGGTGGTTTGGCGATTGCGGCTGCTTTGGGTGTGATTTTATCCGCCAACACGATGCATTCGGTGATGTGGTTAATTTTATGTTTCTTTAATGCTTCGGGTTTGTTTTTCCTTTTGGATGCAGAGTTTCTGGGCATTATTTTGATTTTGATTTATGTGGGTGCAGTGATGGTGCTGTTTATGTTTGTGGTGATGATGTTGGAAGTGAACGTCGCCAAAAAACGTGAGGGTTGGCTGCAATACTTGCCTGTAGGTGGCATGGTTTCTTTGATTTTATTCATTGAGCTGGTCGCAGCTTCTACCAGCGGGTTATTTGGCTCAGAGAAGATGGCAACTGCAGCACATCTAGGCAAAGAAGTGAGTAATACCGAGGAAATTGGCAAGGTATTATATACCCAATACCTGTTGGCATTTGAAATTGCTGCCATTATTTTGTTGGTCGCCTTGGTGGGCGCTATTGTTTTGACCTTGCGCGAGCGTAAAGATGCGAAATATCAGAATATTTCTAAGCAAGTTCAGGTGCGTAAAGAAGATCGTTTACGCAAGGTGAGTATGTAATGGTTCCTTTATCTAGCTTCTTAATCATAGGCGCGGCGTTGTTTAGCATTGGCATTGTTGGCTTGTTTTTGAATCGTAAAAATGTGATTACCATTTTGATGTGTATTGAATTGATGTTGTTGGCAGTGAACATCAACTTTGCTGCTTTTTCGCATTTCTTAGGCGATATTAGTGGTCAAATCATGGTATTTTTTGTGTTGACCGTGGCAGCAGCTGAAGTGGCTGTAGGTTTGGCTATTTTGGTGGCTTATTATCGTCAACGTCGTTCGATTGCGATTGAAGACATCAACACACTGCAAGGCTAAAGGGAGCGTATGGTGTTAGAAACGACTGAAATGACGTTGAATACAACAGAATTGTTGGCAATTCCATTGCTGCCTTTGCTTGGAGCCTTGGTTGTAGGGTTGTTTGGCTGGGCTATCAAAGATACTTTAAGCCATTGGATTACCTGTGTTTGTGTAATTTTATCGGCCTTGTTATCCATTGATGTGTTTATACAGGTCTTAGATGGTGCAGAGTTTTACGGTAACTTCTGGACATGGATGGCAGCAGGTGATTTTGTAGTGCAAATTGGCATGATGATAGACCCGCTCACCGCGATTATGATGATGACGGTGACTGTGGTTTCAGCATGTGTACATATTTATACCATTGGTTATATGCACGGTGATGCAGGTTATCCACGTTTCTTTGCTTATATCTCCGCATTTACCTTCTCCATGCTGGTTTTGGTGATGGGCAATAGCTTCTTCACCCTATTCTTTGGCTGGGAAGCGGTGGGTTTGTTCTCTTACTTGCTGATTGGTTTTTGGTACAAAAAAGACTCTGCCAATGTTGCAGCAATGAAAGCATTTATTGTTAACCGCGTAGGTGATTTTGGTTTTGCCATTGGTATTTTGGCTGTTTGGTATTATTTTGGCACAGTAGACTATCGTGAAGTATTTGCTGCCGTTCCCGCACTGGTTGAATCAGCATCAAGCATGTCTTTCCTTGGTTGGGAAATTGATACCATTACCTTTATTTGTTTAGCCTTGTTTGTTGGTGCTATGGGTAAATCTGGTCAAGTGCCTCTGCACATTTGGCTACCTGACTCCATGGAAGGTCCAACGCCGATTTCAGCGTTGATTCATGCAGCAACCATGGTAACTGCTGGTGTATTTATGGTGGCAAGATTGTCACCGATGTTTGAGTTCTCAGAAGTCGCACTTGCTGTGGTGATTATTGTAGGCGCGGTGACTGCCTTTATGTGTGCCACTATCGGTTTGGTACAAAATGATATCAAACGGGTGATTGCTTATTCTACCTGCTCGCAACTGGGTTATATGTTTGTGGCCTGTGGTGTTTCAGCCTATTCAGCAGGTATTTTTCACTTGATGACCCATGCTTATTTTAAAGCATTGTTGTTTTTAGCGGCTGGTTCGGTGATTCATGCCGTGATGAACAACCAAGATATTCGCAAGATGGGTAAATTGCGCAAATTCATGCCGATTACCTATGCCACGATGTTATTGGCTGCCTTGGCATTGTCTGGCGTACCACCATTTGCAGGTTTCTGGTCGAAAGACTTGATTATTGAGTCTGCGATGTTGCGTGAAATGGGCTGGGTGAGTGAGTTTGCTTATTATGCCTTGTTATCAGGCGTGTTTATGACTGCTTTTTACACTTTCCGCATGTTCTTCTTAACCTTCCACAATAGTGATCGTGTACCAGTGGAAACCAAATCACATCTGCATGAGTCACCCAAAGTGATTACTATTCCTTTGGTGATTCTTGCTGTTGGTGCTGTGGTTTCTGGGATATGGGGCGTATTCATGTTGGACATTACCAATGCTGAAATTGTCCAAGGTTTCTTCCGTGATTCTATCTTCGTGATGGATGAGCATAACCCATTGATTACCTTGGCACTACATGGTTCACACGCTTGGTATCACTTTGCTTTCACCGCACCATTCTGGTTGGCAATAGGTGGTATTGGTTTGGCGTATGCGATGTATTTCAGGGAAACAAAAATGCCAGCCAAGATTGCGGCAACATTCCCTGCTATCTATACTTTCTTGCTCAATAAATGGTATTGGGATGAGATGTATGACCGTTTCATTGTTCGCCCTACCCGTCGTTTGGGTGCGTTCTTCTGGAAGACAGGTGATTTGGGCATGATTGATCAAGGTATGATTCATGGTGGTGTGGTGAACACGGTGAAAAATGGCGCGGCACTCTTGCGCAATATACAGTCTGGTATGATTTATCATTATGCTTATGCGATGGTGATTGGTGTATTTGGTTTGTTAACATACTTGCTGTTAAACGCTTAAGGGGAAAGGGATAAACATGGAACCGTTAAACAATGTATTGAATTTCCCAATTTTATCATTGGCAATCTTTTTGCCAACATTGGGCGCCATTTTGATTTGGTTGTTGATTAAAGATGAACGTATGGTGCGTTGGACAGCATTATTGGTTGCTGTAGCAACGTTTATACTAACGCTACCTCTGATTTTCAGCTTTGATACCTCCACTGCACATATGCAGTTTGAAGAGTTACATCACTGGATTCCTGCTTTTAACATTGATTACCGTTTGGGTGTGGATGGTATTTCTATGCCATTTATCGTCTTAACAGGTTTATTGACGATTATTTGTATTGTTTCAGCTTGGAACTGCATCCAAACACGCATCAAAGAATATATGATTGCTTTCTTAATCTTGGAAACCACCTTGATTGGTGTGTTTGCAGCTTTGGATGTGATGTTGTTTTACTTCTTCTGGGAAGCGATGTTGATTCCTATGTATTTAATTATCGGTGTTTGGGGTGGCAAAAATCGTGTTTATGCCACGCTTAAATTCTTCCTTTATACCTTAACAGGTTCAGTATTGATGTTGGTCGCCTTGCTTGCCATGTATTTCGAATCAGGTGCGACATCATTTGCTATGCTTCATTTTATGGATTATGCCTTTAATTTCACATGGCAGTTCTGGATATTCATTGCTTTCTTTGTGGCTTTTGCGGTGAAAGTACCGATGTGGCCAGTGCATACATGGTTGCCCGATGCGCATACTGAAGCACCCACAGCGGGTTCGGTCATTTTAGCGGGTATCTTATTGAAGATGGGCGCGTATGGTTTTTTACGCTTTTCTTTACCCATGCTGCCTGATGCCTCGCAATACTTTGCACCCATGATGATTGGTTTGAGTTTGGTCGCCATTGTTTATATTTCTTTGGTTGCCATGATGCAAAAAGACATGAAACGTTTGATTGCTTATTCATCTATCGCACATATGGGTTTTGTGACTTTAGGTATCTTTGTCTTTACCCAAGTGGCACTTGAAGGTGCAGTGATCAATATGATTTCACATGGTTTTGTAGCTGCGGCATTGTTTTTATGCGTAGGGGTGCTGTACGATAGGTTGCATACCCGCGAAATTGCCGATTATGGTGGTGTGGTCAATGTGATGCCTGTATTTGCTGCGGTGATGTTGTTCTTTTCCATGGCGAATGTTGCCTTACCCGGCACCTCGGCATTCATTGGTGAAATCATGGTCTTGATTGGCACTTTTGCAGCAGATCCAACACATATGAGTGTGTCGGCGAAATGGGTGGCGATTGCTGCGGCAATCAGCGTGGTATTATCGGCTTGTTATACACTTTGGATGTACAAACGGGTGATCATGGGTGAAGCTATTAAAGATTCAGTGAAATCCATGCAAGACCTTAGCCTACGCGAGTTTTCATACTTCGTACCCTTGATTATTTTAGTGGTTTGGGTGGGTTTCTACCCCATGCCAGTGCTAGATTTATTACATGCTTCGATTGCGCACTTGGTAGAACAAGCCACCAGCAGCAAGCTTGAAGCAGCAGCATTATTAGAACATACATCAGCGTTACCATACGCTGGTGCCCACTGAGGTTAAACACATGTCAGAGGTCACTTTCCCCTTTCCGTTCCCACAACATCTGGAATTAATTCTTCCTGAAATCATTTTGGCAACCATGGCTATGGTCACGTTGATGATGAGTGTGTTTTTATCACCAGCTCGCCAATCTATAGTGGCATGGGTATCGATTGCGACTTGTTTCGTGACCGCTGCTGCCGTGCTTTATGCTTCTGGCTCGGCTGGATTAACTACATTCTACGGTTATTTTGTCTTGGATCCCTTTGCCGCATTTGCCAAGTTATTGATGATTATTGCCACCGTATTTGCCATGTTTTTATCTTTGGATTACATGAAAAAAGAAGTCAATGTTGGTGAGTATTATACGCTGATGTTATTTGCCTTGTTGGGCATGATGTTGATGGTTTCAGCGACCAACTTCGTCACCATGTATCTTGGTTTGGAGTTGATGGCACTGTCCATCTACGTGTTGGTGGCATATCAACGTGATGTGCTGCGCTCTACCGAAGCATCGTTGAAATATTTCATTCTTGGTGCGCTGTCCTCATGTATGTTGTTGTATGGATTAACCTTTTTATACGGCAGCACAGGCAGCTTCATGTTCAGTGAAATGGGTACATTGATTTCGGCAAGTGGTGATGAGTTACGATTTGCCGTGTTGACGGGTATGTTATTTGTCTTGGCAGGTTTGGCGTTTAAAGTGTCTGTTGCACCTTTTCACATGTGGACACCCGATGCCTATGAAGGCGCACCAACACCCATCACTGCCTTTATGTCGGTTGCACCAAAAGTAGCGGGTTTGGTGGTATTTATGCGTATTTTGCATGATGTTTTCCCAGGTTTGCAAGCCGAATACACTTCAATATTGATGGTGATGGCTGTATTATCAATGGCAGTGGGTAATATTGCGGCGATTGCGCAACGTAATATCAAACGTATGTTGGCGTACTCCACTATTGGGCATGTTGGTTTCATTTTATTGGGTTTGATTGCCGCAACAGGCAATGGTTATACAGCGATTGTATTTTATATGACGGTGTATTTATTTATGACTATGGGTGTGTTTGCCATTATCATTATGATGCGCAGAGATGAGATTCAGGGCGAACTATTGGATGACTTTGCGGGTCTTGCCAAAGTGCGTCCAGGTTATGCCTTGGCGATGGGTTTGTTGATGTTTTCCATGGCAGGCATTCCATTCTTGGGCGGTTTCTGGGCAAAAGCCTTTGTCTTTATGGCAGTGATTGAAACAGGACATATTGTCTTGGCAACCTTGGGTGTATTATTCTCAGCAATTGGTGCCTTTTATTATATTCGTATTGTTAAATATATGTATTTTGATGATGAACGGGTATCTTTTAACTTTGTCAAAAGTGGACCATTACAAACGATTGTAGTCTTGAGCACTTTAATCATCGTGGCGATTGGTTTGTACCCAGAGCCTGTGATGGCGCTGTGTAAATTGGCGATGGCAAACTTCGTTTAGCTGAACGGTTGTATATATTAGCCCAGTAAAGGTTCAACTTTTGCTGGGCTTTTTTTATGCTGGATAGAATATGAAAGAGGTTGATGTGCAACAAGTGAACACCAGATATATGTATCATGATGCTTGCTTATTGCTGGCATATTGTGCCTTGATTTTTTATCTCTCGCATCAATCTGCATTGCCCACTGTGATGAGTTTTCCCCATCAGGATAAACTGGTACATGCTTGTGCATATGGGGTAATGGCGATATTGGCATGGCGTGTTTTTCGTTATAGTGCACATCCATTACATATCACCCTGCTGTTGGCGGCGGTATTTTGTAGCCTGTATGGTATCAGTGATGAATACCATCAATCCTTTATCGTGGGCAGGAATGCTGATGTCTGGGATTGGTGTGCGGATACTGTGGGTGCTGTATTAAGTATGTTGCTGCTACAACGCTGGTTGCAACGGCAACACCCATGATTGCAGGTGTAGATGAGGTTGGGCGAGGCCCTTTAGCGGGTCCTGTAGTGACTGCGGCAGTGATATTAGCCGATGATGACCCTATGTTGGGGCAATATCGTGATTCCAAACGCCTTTCCGAGAAGAAACGCCTGCGATTTTACCATCATTTACGCCGCCATGCCGTGAGTTATGCCGTTGCCCAAGCAACTTTAGCCGAAATAGATGATTTGAATATCTTATTTGCCACGATGCACGCCATGAAAAAAGCAGTTTTAGCCCTTGATATACAACCCAGCAGTGTCTTGGTTGATGGTAATCGTGTGCCTGATGCCATGCCTATACCCACCACGGCAGTGATTGGCGGAGATGATTCGGTGCAAGTCATTGCTGCAGCTTCGATTATGGCTAAGGTAGTACGTGACCGTCTCATGCGGGCGTATGCTGTGCAATATCCTGCGTATCACTTTGCCCAACATAAAGGTTATGGCACAAAATTACACATGGCTGCCTTAAAAGAACACGGTGTTTGCCCTATTCACCGTCGCTCTTTTGCCCCTATCAAAAAGCTGCTTGTACCTCAAACTCCCTCATAGTGGGTGGAATCCACGTAGTGGTGTAACAGGAAATATCGCCAAACAACTGATGCGCTTATACTTTGTGGTGCTTGATGAAATGGGCTACTTAGCATTCTCAAAAGATGGAGCAGCATAGCTGTTTCACCTCGTCAGCAGTTGCTATGAACCCACATCGCTTATCAGCACACCAATTTAGGTTTTAGTGAATGGGTATAGGCATTTGGTGATACCAAACTGACTACCGCTATGCTCGATAGAACCACAATCATTGTGATATAATTGAGTGCTGGAGATGCAACAATCGGGCTTGATTTCGATGACTTTGGGAAGGGATTCTTGTGTGCGGATTAACAATTGCAGAATCAAACCCTTGGAATGCTTCTAATATCCATGACCAAATGTTGTTGACCACTACAAAAGCATAAAGCGAAAGGTTGCAGCAACTGCCTTAATCTGCCACAGTTTTGACAACTTCTTGATTTATTCTTGCTAGTTACACAGGAGAGTTCATATGAAACTTCAACTACGTTGGCTGATGTTGCTTGTTTTTTTCATACCCAGCACCTTATGCGCAGATGCTTTTTTATTGCCTGGTGAGGTTGCCCAAGAAGATTTGGTCAAAGACTTTCCCCAACCTTATGTGGTGAAAAAAGGGGATACTTTATGGGATATTGCAGATGAATATTTCGCTAAACCCAAGAAATGGCTGACTATTTGGGAGCAAAACTTACAAGTAAGCAACCCTGATTTGATTTATCCGGGCAATGAAATTTGGCTCAAAATCAAACAGCCTCCTGTTGAGCCCAAAGAGCCTGAATTTTTGCGTGATGTAGTAGAGCTCAAACCCCGCGTGATTTACAAACCTGCAGAGCGCATTGAAACTGAAGTCGATACACGTATGTTATTAACAGCATTAGCCAGACAAGATTTCATCAAACCTGAGGCAGTGAATGGTAATGGTCATATTTTAGACTCCGAAGACGAGCGTTTAAATTATGGTGCCTTTGACAAAGTATATTTACAACTGGATGAGCCTGCGAACCCTGGTGATGTGTTTGATATTTTCCGCACAGGCGACCCTATTTTTGACCCGACCAGTGAGCGTAAGAAGCTAGAAGGTTATTTGGTCAATCATTTGGGGAGTGTGCAGGTGACTTCTGTTGAAAGTGGTGTCTATAGAGGCACCATTTTAAAGGCATTTGAAGAAATTGGGCGTACCGACCGTTTAAAACCAAGTAAGCCTAAAGATTATGTGATTAAACCTGATTATCCAACAGGCCCTTTTTATGGGCGTGTGATGTATGTGCGCAATGATGCTGCCGAGGCTGGTCAGGGGCAGATTGTAGGCATCAATTTGGGTGCGCAAGATGGTTTGCAACCAGGTTCAGTGTTAGCCTTGTATCGCATGGGTAGGTTAATCGTGGATAAAAGGTATGACGAAAAAACCTATCAAGCTTTACCCGAAGAAAAAATCGGCGAGCTGATTGTGCTTGTGCCTCAAGATAATGCCTCGATTGCGCTGATTACACGCTCTTCCTCTGCTGTGAATAAAGGTGATATTGTACAAGCTTTGCCCAGCCGTTAGTTCACATCAATACGCCCTTGCTTAGCCCTGCCGCCAAGGATTATTTGCGTTTAAGTTTGGTGCCGCGTGTGGGTGTGATGATTGCCCAACAACTGATTGCAAGCTGTGGTTCTGTTGCAGATATTTGGCAACGCACATCCACTTCCCTGTTGGAAATTGAGGGCGTTGGACCCAAGTTGGTGCAAGCGCTCAGCCAAGCCAAAAGTAAGCAAGCACAACAACGCTGCAATATGCTGATGGACGAATGCAGCCAACGTAATATTCATATCATTTGCCCAGAAGATGAGCTGTGGCCTCAAGGTTTGCAAACTTGTATTGATGCGCCGCTAATCTTGTATGTACAAGGGCAAGTATCGTGTCTACAAAATAGGCATATTCTTGCCATGGTAGGGGCGCGTAAAGCCAGTGCCGAAGGTAAACTCATTACACGGCGTTGGTCTGCATTTTGTTCACAACGTGACATTTGTATCATCAGTGGCATGGCACCCGGCATCGATTCGGCTGCACATGGTGGCTCTTTGGATGTGGACTGTGCTGGCATTGCTGTCTTGGGTTATGGTTTGGCAGCAGGTAGTCCTCAACAACATGTTCAAATTGAAGCGTTAGCCGAAAAGGGTTGTGTGATCAGTGAATATGCCCCCCAGACGACTGCCAAAGCTGGTTTCTTCCCCCAACGTAACCGTTTGATTGCAGGCATATCCCAAGCCTTATTGGTGGTGGAAGGTGGTTTGAAATCAGGCTCTTTGATTACCGCCCGTCAGGCCTTGAACTATGGGCGCGAGGTATTTGCGGTACCCGGATCGGTGTTGAATAATATTCATGCTGGATGCCATCAGTTGATACAAGATGGGGCGTATTTAACCAACGATGTGCAAGATATTTTAGACGTTCTCAACTGGCAACAATCATCCCCCGAAACAAGCAGTTATCAGCCTGAATCGGATACGGAGGTTGCCATTATTACGGCATTAGGTCGCCAAGTGTTACACGTCGATAGCTTGGCAGAGGATTGCTGCTTGACCGTGCCAGCGCTTTCTACCATCTTGCTCAATCTTGAACTCCAAGGTGTGATTGAGAAGCTGCCTGGCAGCCGCTATACTTTAAGCTAACGAGGATACAACATGAGTGCAGTTGTGGTAGTGGAATCACCAGCGAAAGCTAAAACGATTGAGAAATATTTGGGAAAAGGTTATAAAGTATTAGCCTCTTATGGGCATGTGCGTGCTTTCCCCAAGAAAGATGGTTCTGTGGATACAGAAAATGATTTCGCCTTAAAATATGTGGTCATTGAAGACAAAAAGAAACGTTTGGATGCGATTGAAAAGGCCTTGAAAAAAGCCGATACACTCATCCTCGCCAGCGATTTGGATAGAGAGGGCGAGGCGATTGCTTGGCATGTCGCCGATGAAATGCGCCTGCGTGGTTTGCTGGAAAATAAACAAATTCAACGTATTACCTTTAACCAAATCACCCGTAAAGCCATCCAACATGCAATAGATAACCCGACTGAAATCAACATGCCTTTGGTGGATGCCCAACAAGCCCGTTCAGCCTTGGATTATTTGGTTGGTTTCACGCTTTCTCCTTTGTTGTGGCGTAAAGTGCGCAGTGGTTTGTCTGCGGGAAGGGTGCAGTCGGTGGCCTTGCGTTTGATTTGCGAGCGCGAAAACCATATTCGTGACTTTAAACCCAAAGAATATTGGAGTATTGAAACAGCTTGTAACAGCGAAACGTCTAAAAACCCTTTCAAAGCGCTACTTCATGTCTTAGATGGCAAAAAACTCACGAAATTTGACATTAACAACCAAAAACTTGCTAAAAAAGCCGCTAAAACTGTGGAATCAGGTGATTTTACGGTCAGCGACGTGAGTAAAAAGAAAAGCAATCAAAATCCAGCTCCTCCCTTTATTACGTCTACCATTCAAATGGAAGCAGCGCGTAAACATGGCTTTACCGCCAGAAAAACCATGCAAATTGCCCAGAAATTGTATGAAGGTGAAGAGGTGGATGGCGAACGTGTAGGTTTGATTACTTATATGCGTACGGATTCGATTATGATTTCCGCCGAGGCTTTGGATGAAGTCCGCGCCCATATTGCCCAGCAGTTTGGCAATGATTATTTACCCAGCAAAGTCAGGGTATTTAAAACCAAAAGCAAAAATGCCCAAGAGGCACACGAAGCGATTCGCCCGACTTCTTTTGCCCGCACACCAGAAAGCATGAAATCCAGCTTGTCGGCAGATGAACATAAGCTTTATACCTTGGTTTGGAAACGTACGGTGGCATCTCAAATGGCAGCTGCAGTTTTGGATCAGGTGCGCGCTGATTTAAGCTCAGGTAACACCAGTTTGCGTGCCAATGGTTCTACTTTAACCTTTCCTGGCTTTCGTAAATTATATATCGAAGGCACAGATGAACCCAGCAAAGAGGTGGATGACAAAACGTTGCCGCCATTAGAAGTGGGCGATGTGATTAAGGTCAATAGTGTTGAACCTAAACAACATTTCACTGAACCTAAACCGCGTTTCTCCGAAGCAACGCTGGTCAAAGAGATGGAGAATCATGGTATTGGTAGACCATCCACCTACGCTTCGATTTTGAATGTATTACGCGAGCGTAAATATGTTGAAATGGACAAAAAACGCTTTGTGCCCACGGATGTAGGCGAGATTGTCAGCAAATTCTTAAAAGATTACTTTGGTGATATTGTGGACACCAATTTCACAGCCGATATTGAAGATAAATTAGATGAGATTGCGCGTGGTGAAAAGGATTGGAAACCATTATTACGCGACTTTTGGACACCTTTCAAAGAGCGCATCGACCATACCCAAGAAAATGTCAAACGCTCGGATGTCACCCATGAAGAAACCGATGAAATTTGCCCAGAATGCAGCAAACCTATGGCGATTAAACTGGGGCGTTACGGCAAGTTTTTGGCCTGTACAGGTTATCCAGAATGTAAAGTTGCCAAGCCTTTAAACGGCTCGGATGAAGCACCTGCTGAACCTGAAATGTCTGAAGAAAAATGTGAGAAATGTGATTCTCAAATGGCGATTAAGATGGGACGTTTTGGTAAATTCTTGGGTTGCTCTGCTTATCCCAAGTGCAAAAACATTCAACCTTTGGAAAAACCTTTTGATACCGAAATCCCTTGTCCTGAATGTAATAAAGGTACTTTTTTGGAGAAAAAATCACGCCGTGGCAAAGTATTTTATTCTTGTGCAACTTATCCTAAGTGTAAAAATGCTTTGTGGAACAAGCCTTTAGATAAGAAATGTCCTGAATGCAAAGCACCCTTCATTACCGAGAAAATCACCAAACGTAATGGTACTGAACATGTCTGTGTGAACGAGGAATGTAAGTGGAAAGAACAAATTGAGGCGCCTTGATAGCCCAATAGCCCCTCAAGCGGTCAATATACACCTAACCAAGGAGTGAAAACATGAAAACAATGGA
>JAUZQU010000008.1 GCA_030950835.1 Mariprofundaceae bacterium
GGGAAGCAAATGGATGGTATAATAATAGACCCAGCCCCTACCTGCTACTGTGCCAGGCTTGACGGGATGGGCGCAAGTGAATGGTCGTGATGAGTTGCCTATTCCTCGGAAAGTGGGTTTGGATGTGGAATATATGCACAGAAAGTCTTTTTTCTTTGATATGTATATTTTGTGGTTAACCTTGATCAGAGTAATTCGTAAAGATGGTGTTTCCCATTAAACTGTCAATCTGTTGTGGGCTAGTAAACACCCCATTTCGAGGCTTCTGCTTGGCTCTTCATATATAAAAGCCTGTAAACACTTAGGCCTACAGGCTTTTATGATATGTTGAAATGGTGGAGCCTAGCGGGATCGAACCGCTGACCTGTTCGCTGCCAGCGAACCGCTCTCCCAGCTGAGCTAAGGCCCCATTTGAAGTAGCTTAGCAGAATGCTTTGCCACACAATTGAGCCGCATTTAGCCATGCTGTGTAATTTGTGTCAATATGCGGCGCATTGCAATGGATTGAGGTTACTGCTTGTGAAACTTTTTCAACGTTTATTATCTGCTGACTGTGATACTCCCGTATCGCTTTTTTCGCGCTTGCGCGGTGAGAAAGATTGTTTCTTGTTTGAAAGCGCCGAGGGCGGGGAACATTGGGGAAGATATAGTATTATTGGTTTTGACCCTGCTGAAGTTGCCATTGAAAAAGAACATGGGCTGCTGATTCAACAGCGAAACGGCAGCGAGCATACTTTGGCTACTGGTGATATATTGACCTGGATTCGTCAAAAGGTGATTGGACAAGATGCAGTGTCGGATGCTGGAGACTTGCCGTTTACAGGTGGTGCTGTGGGTTACTTTTCCTATGATATTATTCATAGGTTTGAGTCTGGTGTCGCTGCTACCTCTACAGGTGATGATGTGGTGGCTGCTTATATGTTGGTGGACAGGTTTATTGTGCATGACAACCTCAAAGGTGTGATGCATTTGTGTGTCTTAGAGCAAGATCAAACAGCAGCTGATGTTATTTTAGATGATATTGAGCAAGTCTTGGCAACACAAGCCGCCCCCGCTCCTTTTCATCCGTTGGCACAACAAAATACTGCTCTGGACATCCCACCATCCAATGTTAGCCAAGCTGAATATGAAGAGATGGTACATACTGCCAAAGAATACATCTTAGCTGGTGATGTTTTTCAAGTGGTTGTTTCGCAACGCTTTAGCCAAGAGATGGATGTTGATCCTTTAGCGCTTTACAGGGCTATTCGCCATATCAACCCATCACCATATTTGTTTTATATGCATGTGGATGATGTTACCTTGATTGGCTCATCGCCTGAAATATTGGTGCGCAAAGAGGGTAATAAAGCCATCGTACGCCCCATTGCTGGCACACGCCCACGCGGCAAAACCAAGGCAGCAGACAAAGCCTTGGAAGAAGAGCTGTTGGCAGACAACAAAGAGCTGGCAGAACATGTGATGTTGGTCGATTTAGGACGCAACGATTTGGGTAGGGTGAGCAAGTTTGGCACGGTTAAAGTCACGGACTCGATGGCGATTGAGCGTTATTCGCATGTGATGCATATTGTTTCACAAGTTGAAGGTGAATTGCGTGATGATGTGGATGCTTTGGATTTGTTGGCGGCGACTTTTCCCGCTGGCACCTTGTCTGGCGCACCCAAAATCAGAGCCATGCAAATCATTGATGAATTAGAAGGGCAACCGCGCGGTGCTTATGGCGGTTGCATTGGTTATATTTCTTTTGGTGGCGAACATATGGACACTGCCATCATTATTCGTACGGCAGTGATTGAACATGGTATGTTGAATGTGCAAGCTGGGGCAGGTTTGGTTGCGGACTCTGTGCCTGAGCAGGAATATCAAGAATGTGTGAACAAAGCGACTGCGATGTTTCGGGCAGTGGCTTTGGCAAGGGCGCAGAAGAATGAGGAAGCAGCATGAGTAGTACAACGTTAGTCATTGATAACTATGATTCTTTTACCTTCAATTTGGTACAATATTTGGGCGAACTTGGCGATGTGCCGCAAGTATACCGCAACGATAAAATCGACATTTCGGGCATCGAAGATTTAAAACCTGCACGTATTTTAATCTCACCTGGCCCTTGCACACCTACCCAAGCAGGCATTTCCAAGGCAGTCATCGAACATTTTTCAGGAAAATTACCCATTTTAGGTGTATGTTTAGGACACCAAGCCATTGCCGAAGTTTTTGCTGGCAAGGTGATACGTGCGCCACGCCTAATGCATGGCAAAGTCAGCCCTATTCACCACGATGAAAGCGGCATGTTTAAGGGTCTGCCAAGCCCATTCACGGCCACCCGTTACCACTCCTTGATTGTAGAAGAGCCTCTTCCTGCTTGTTTACAACGCACAGCTTGGACAAGCGAAGGCGAACTGATGGGTTTACGCCATCAAACACACCCTACATTTGGACTACAATTTCACCCTGAATCTATTTTAACCGAACATGGGCATACCATGTTGAACAACTTTTTGGAGTTATAAACCATGACCTACACCATCCAACAAGCCATTGCCGACACGCAAAAAAACATACCTCTCAATAGCCAACAAGCAGAGCTTGTGTTCACACAAATCATGCAGGGCGAGGCAACATCCGCACAAATTGCGGCTTTGTTGATGGGTTTAAGCATCAACGGTGAAACTGCTGATTTACTTGCTGGCGCAGCCCTTGCCATGCGTGGTGCTGCTACCAAAATCACACCAAAAGCTACAGGCATGCTGGATACCTGCGGCACAGGCGGCGATGGTGCTTCCACTTTTAATATTTCCACCACGGTTGCTCTTGTTTTAGCTGCATGTGGGGTTCCTGTAGCTAAACATGGTAATCGGGCGATTTCTTCAAAGTCAGGTAGTGCCGATGTTTTGGAAGCTTTGGGGGTGAAGCTGGATATTGCACCTGAACAAGTAGCGAACTGTATTGATGAAGTGGGTATTGGGTTTTTGTTTGCACCGCAATGCCACCCTGCCATGCGTTATGCAGGGCCAGTTCGCCGTGAAATGGGTGTGCGCTCCGTCTTTAACTTGCTTGGACCTTTAACCAACCCTGCAGGGGCAGATTATCAAGTGTTGGGTGTGTTTGGCGAAGATAAGTTAGATTTGGTGGCAGGTGCTTTAGCCCAACTGGGCTGCAAACGTGCTTTGGTGGTACATGGACGTGATGGTTTGGATGAAATCACCACCACAGCTATTACCGATGCTGTTTGGGTTGAAAATGGCAATACCCATCGCTTCGAAATCGACCCTGCTGCTTTTGGTTTACCTTATGCTACACCAACAGCCCTGCAAGGCGGCGATGCGGCGCTTAATGCTGATATTATCAAGCATATTCTAGCAGGTGTACACGGTGCAGGGCGTGATATTGTATTGCTCAACAGTGCGGCTGCGCTTTGGGTGGCAGGGAAAGTAGAGAGTATTGCTGATGGGCTTGGTCAGGTTGCCGAAGTGCTTGATTCAGGCAAAGCTACGGCAACTTTGGAGGCTTTGATTGCCTTTACCAATCGCCCAAACCCAGACGTCTAACTTCAGGCACATCAGCACATAAATCAACAATAGTGGTGGGTTGCAAGCCACCCCAGCCTGCATCTAAAAGCAAACTATTATAATGTTTGATACGCGGTTCAATCACATCAGGATCCATGCTAATCATCTCTTCATCGGCAAATTGCATGGATGTTGCCAACAATGGCTGCCCCAACTCTTCTAACAACATCTGACATACCGCATGATCAGGCATACGAATGCCCACATCACGGCGTTTGCCAAATACCCGCTTAGGTAATTTGGAATTGGCAGGCAAAATGAAGGTGTAAGGCCCTGGTAAGTGGTGTTTTAGAATACGATGCGCCGCATTATCCATGCTTACATATTGCGCAGCTTGCGATAAGTCCGCACAGACCAACGACCACAAATGCTGCTCATCCAAACCTCGCAACTGACGAATATTCTCCTGCGCTTTCAACGCCGAGGGCAGCACCATCAATGCATAGGTGGTTTCAGTGGGTACGACGGCAAACAAACCATCTTGCAATAGTTTTGCTGCATGACGAATTTGCCTGATTTGCGGGCGTTCAGGATGCAAACGCATATGTTCAAAAATATGCATAAAACTTAGAAACTAAAACCCTTTAAGGCATTTTTGAGTTTATCTTCGGCATCTTTTTTCAACTTATCTTCAACTTTCTTTTGTAACCGCGCTTTTTCAGCAGCCAATTTCTTTTTCAGTTTATCAGCTAACTTTTTCTTTTCTTCTTCGCGTGTTTGAACAAAACCTTGATCCAAGATTTTCCCCGCCACGCCACCAACCTTATGACCTGAAAGTTGATTCAAGGCGGCCGCGCTCTCCAACAAGGCAGCTTTGTCCATCTCTACAGCAATCTCAAGCTTATCCAATGGCCCTGAGATGTGCAGCGGAATGACCACCCCTTTTTGACTGCTGCTACCGCCTTGCCCTTCTAAAGATTGAATCAAACGCGGGCGAACATGGTAGTCCACTTTTAATGGGTCGAGAAACAACTTACCCTTGCCCGTCAAACGGAACAACGGCGTAGCCATATAGAGGTCTTTATTATACAGCACACCATTTTTAATATTAAAACTACCCTGCATTTGAGCGAAATCAGTGGCATTCTGTTGTTTATCAGCTGTTTTTTGCTGCAGTTTGCGCATTTCTTGAGCAATATTCAGCCCTTTGATTTGCCCATCTTCAAAGACAAACTGCCCGTTCCCTTTTAAGTGTTTCAAGATAGTTGCAGGCAACAAACCTTTGCCTGTAAAGTCGGCATTGAGTTGGGTCACCCCTGATAACATATCCAATTCAGCCACGGCTTCTAAGATTGGTAACACTTGTACACCTGTCATACGCACGGACTCTTGCCATGTCACCGGATATTGTTTGGTATTAAGTGTAAAATGCTCACTGACTTGCCCATCACCAATATCAAAGCGTAATGGGTTCAAACGTATCATACCTTTTTCTGCACTTAAGGTGAGGCGCAAGGCATCCAATTGTAAGTTCATCACATGTAATGTTTGGATGTTTACTTGTAATGATACATACCAAGGTTTCAAAAATCTTAAATCGGGTTCAATGGCTTGCGGCAGCACTTGAGGCTCAGCTGGTGGTTGTGTTGGTGTATTCACCACTGCTGCTGGCGTTGCCTTGGTTTGTTTGCTTTGCGGCAGCCATGGGTCAACATGCAAACCATTGCTTGAAACACGCAGCTGAATATCGGGCGCTTTGCCCAACACCACATTACCTGATATTTGTACGGCTTCATCATCCAACTGTAGTTGTAAGTTGCGCACATCCACCAACGATGTATCCCCTGCAATCAAAGCATCCAGCTTGATGCTTTTCCATGGTTTTGGGTGTGCTTGATACAAAACAGCTAGCTCAGGCACAAATTGATTCAACCACAAACGTTGCAGTGCAGAAGTTGCCAATTTTATTTCATAACTGGGCTTGCTTTGTAAGTGTTTGACTTCACCTGATGTGGATAATAATACCACCTCATCCATAGCCACACTCAAGCCTTCAATATGTAAGGTATCCATGGCTTTGACGGACAATTTCCAGTCTGCGGATAGCTTATGTTTCATGTTTAAGGCAAGCTGCCCAGAGCTTAATACCTGACCACTTGCATGTTGTTCCAGCGATATATTCATCGCCAAAGTTGCATCTTGTAATGCACCAAACTGGGTTTGTTGTGCTTGCGGTAAAGCAGGTAACCATGCGGCTAAAGGGGCTAAGCTCAGTGCTTGGCTGCTCAACTGCAAAGCCACGGGCAGTGTTTTGAGGTTGAGATGTTGTAAATCTTGCAAAGGACCAACATCTGCTTGTAATACAAAAGTATTTGACCCCAACTCACCCTGCCCCAAACGGGCGGACAGTGTTATAGAAATCGGGTTTTCCAACTGCAAATCACGCACAGCCAACTGAATATCTGATAAAGTGACATGACCATAACTATCATCTGTCCATGAAACTAAACCATTACTTAAAAGCAATAAATCGGCATTAAAAGTCATGTCTAAACCTTGTTCAAGCTTAGCCTCTGCTTGCATCGCAGCTGGGGTAGTCGCTGGTGTCTCTGTTGCTGCAACTTTTGCCGTAGAACTTGAGGCCGCAGTTTCATCTTTCAGCACTTTTGTAGGCGCAGCTTCAAATACCCAATTCTGCTTACCATCAAGCTGTTGTTCGAGCCATAGATGTGGGCTGTGCAGTTCAAAACGTTTGACTTCAATACGTTGATCCAACAAAGGCATCAATGCCAGTTGTATATCTATGGTTTGCACTGCCAGCAGGTATTCAGCCTTAAAACCTGATGCATTTTTGACTTTGACATCCTGTAAGGTAAAACCAACCCAAGGGAAAACCGATAGCTCTACATCTCCAATCGCAACATCTATGCCTGTTTTTTCCAAAACCAATTGCGTTAAATCATCTTTGATATCATCAATGTCCACCCACAATGGTACGGACAATAAGGCTGCAAATAACAACCCAAAAGTGATCAAGGCAAGTTTAAGTTTACGCCAGATTTTTTTCATGATTATAACTCCTTCAATATATGGTCAAACACAGCCCGAAGAGCTGCATTTCCCATGTGAATCTGATGCGAAGTGGCTCTATAAGCCGGGTTCTGTATTTCCACCAAGGTGAAAATGATGATCATTCATCTGGACATACTGTTACCAGCAGCCTCAAGCAACCTACCCGAAGCCACGCGCGAGCAACGCTTAACGACTCCCTATTTGGTCTTGCTGCGAATGGGGTTTACCTAAGCCTTGTCCTGTCACCAAAACAAGCGGTGCGCTCTTACCGCACCCTTTCACCCTGACCAAAACAATTGTTTTGGCGGTACGTTTTCTGTGGCACTTTCCTGAGGTTCCCCTCACTGGACGTTATCCAGCATCCTGCTCTGTGCAGCCCGGACTTTCCTCGCTTGAATCACTTCAAACGCGACCACCCGAGCCACTTCGCTCGCCGAGTCTATGTCAAAACATACATGAACACCAAAAAAAGCCGTGCCCCATCCATATTCTTATTGAACTGCATACAAATGAATGGCTCCAGCACTGCCCGTGCTGCGATGTTTGGCTTGCGCCCGAACAGGATACATCAGCCGTGTTTGAATGCCTTGCTGGGCTAAAAAGGTCACTATTTGTTGTTGGGTTTGTGTAATATGCTGTTGTAACAAGGGGCTAAGTTCAGCTGTGCCCAAATCAGGAACAAGCTCCAGCCGAACGCCACGCATAGCCTTAAACTGGGCTGCAATATCACGCAAACGTAGACGTTCATTATGTGAGAACTTACGTTTTTCATGCAAACTAATGCTGCTCAGATGTGTGCGTTGCAGTGACTTTTTCCGCTTAGCTGTGGATGTAGGACGTTGGTCTTTAAGCTGTTGTAACAATGCCTGACCCGCCAACAAACTCCAGTTGCTTTCACCTTGAAATGCAGTGTTTAAACCTAGCTTTCCATATTTCGCCTGTTCAGCATAACGTTGCATAGGGTAAGCCAACTGCGCCGATAAATAATCTTGCTCGGCTTGTCCATCTTCAAAGGTGAGCTGGTTAAATGAGGCATTGACCTTACCTACAATGCCAGCTGAATCCTGTTTAGCTTGCAGCAAGAGGGAGCCATGTCCTTTTTCAATACCCGCAAAACCAGACAAGGTTAACCAATCGCTCAAGGCAAACAAATTAGCATGTTTACTACGCATGCTTAAATCCTGCCACACCATTTTCCCATCTTTTGACTGCAACTGCATATGCAGCTGCAACGGGCTCAAGCCAAACACAGCACTCAAATCCAATGTCGCAGGTGTTGTAGACTGCCAAGATTGTAATTGTAATTGAACCTGCTCAAACCACACTTGTTCAGGCTGACCAAGCGCAATGCTACCATCTCGTAAATTCGCACGCTGTATATTCCAAGATAACCCTAACCAATCATCCAAATTGGAGCTTGTAGTCCATGCTTGTCTGGGTGTTAAAGGCAGCAATAAGTCCCACTGTTTGATTTGTAAGGACGATACTTGCACATGCCCCAAACGGTTTGCCTGTTGCAAACGTAGTGTCACATCTTTAGCGGAAAACTGTTGGCTATCCCAAGCTAAAAGCATGTTGGAGATGCTGGCTTTGCCCTTGACTTGCCAGTCATGCCAAGGTTGTAATTGTAAACGCAAACTGGTTTCACCCTGTAAGGTAGTGGCTTTATGGGCAATGGGTGCGGGTAAAAGAGCGCGTATTTGAAGCAGCGGCACATGTTTAGCGCGCACATACAGCAAGGACGCAACACCTTGATGATAAATATGCCAGGATGCGTCCCCTTGCTGGCTTTGTACATCTATATACATGGATGTAGGCGAGATACGGGCAGTACCCGCTAAATCAATCACATTCACTTGCCCCTCAGCCAGCTGAAGCTGTGTGTTTAACCCTTGAACAACCACGTTTTTCAAATCTACTTGCCAAGTTGTTTTTCTGCTCAAGACATCTTGCACATTCAGGCTCAGCTGCACTTGATTCAGCGTGGTTTTGGCTGCTTTGAACTGCCGCAACTTCGTATCTATGTGCAATTGCTCAAAAGTGATGTTTTGGATGCTGCTTTGATGCTTTTTGAAGGTTGTGTCCACCGCAATAAGCTGCTCACTACGCCATATCCAGTCGTCAATATCACCTTGTACCTTGGCTTGTCCGCTGATTCGGCTGCTGATGTCAGGGTTATCAATCAACCATAAATGCGCCTGCACTTCGCCTTGCCAAGCTGTGTCTTGCTGCAACAAACGTATGTCCAAACTTGCCGTTTGTTCAGGGTATGCTGTTATGGCTGTTAAATCGGTTTGCACGATATGCACTTGCATATTCTGTTGTGACCAAGCACCCGACCAATCCACTTGATGCAATACATCTTGTAACGTATAACTGAATTGCCCTGTTTGTTGTTTAAAATCAATAGGAAAGTGAGCCTCTAATACCCATGTTTGCGGTTGTTGTTGAATATAACCTTGCCCGCGTAAAACACGATTTTCTATTGGTCCAGAGACATCTATATGGTGAATATAAATAGCTTCTTCGCTTGTTTCATTTTGAATGCTGCTTTGTAAGATACGTATGTGTTTGGCATGACGAAAAATAGTCTGCAAAGAGGGGGGCAGCTTAACATGCTGGGTTTGCCACAGCTTCGCCCCATCCTGCCTTTGCCATGATGCTTGGCGTATCACCACTTGATGTAGCAGTGGTTTGTGGCTGGTCAATGAAGCTAAATTACCTTTTATCATCAAGGATTGAATCAATAAATCATGGCCGGAAACATCCACTTTGATATGCGAAATAGATAATGTGCCACGCAGCATACGAAAATGAATCTTGCTCGCTTGTGCGCCCATGCTTTCTAGCCATGTTTGCACTTCTTGTGTTGCTTTTTGATGCGCCGCTTCTTGAATCGTGAAATGCCAGGCTAAAAGCAACAACATCAAAGTAGTAATCAGCGCCAAATACACACGCCCCACCGCCGATGGTTTTGCCAGCGGTGTGTGAAAGACAGAATCTTCAGTTACGATAACTTATGTCCTTGAAGCTGGGCAATCACGGACTGATCTTCTAACGTCGAAATATCCGAAGTAATCTCACGGTCAGCGGCAATATCACGCAACAATCTACGCATGATTTTGCCTGACCGCGTTTTGGGCAAGTTATCTACAAAACGAATCACATCAGGCTTGGCAATCGCGCCTATTTCTTGGCTGACATGTTGGCGCAACGTTTGTTCAAACTCCGCGGGCACTTTGCTTTTAAGTATAACAAAAGCAAAGATAGCCTCGCCTTTGATAGCATCAGGTCGCCCGACCACTGCAGCCTCTGCCACCGCATCATGCGAGACCAGTGCTGATTCAATTTCCATAGTGCCCAAGCGGTGACCAGAGACATTTAAAACATCATCGACACGACCCATAATCCAAAAATAACCATCATCATCTTGCCGCGCTCCATCACCAGCAAAATAATAACCTTTAGCGGCAAATTTCTGCCAATAAGTCTCTACAAAACGGGCTTCATCGCCCCAAATGCCACGCAACATGGATGGCCAAGGTTTGGTAAGTACCAAAAGCCCGCCACCCTCGCTGACCACCTCGCCTTGTTCATCCACCACTTCGGCAAACACCCCTGGCAAGGGCAGGGTTGCAGAGCCTGGTTTGGTGGGGGTAGCAAAAGGCATGGGGGCGAGCATATGTCCGCCTGTTTCGGTCTGCCACCATGTATCTACAATTGGGCAACGTTCACCGCCAATCACCTTATGATACCACATCCAAGCTTCAGGATTGATAGGCTCACCTACAGTGCCAAGCACACGCAGCTTGGATAAGTCATAAGCGTTGGGATATTCATCACCAGCTTTGATCAGGGCGCGAATAGCGGTGGGTGCGGTGTAAAAAACGCTGACCCCATGATCTTGGCAAATCTTCCACAATCGCCCTGCATCAGGATAAGTAGGCACACCTTCATACATCAACGTTGTACCACCATTGCATAATGGGCCATATACCGAATACGAATGCCCCGTAATCCAGCCCACATCCGCCGTACACCAAAACACATCGGATTCGGGTTTGAAATCGAAGCTGTATTGCATGGTGAGATGCGTCCAAAGCAAGTAACCTGCGCTGCTATGCACAATACCTTTGGGTTTGCCAGTGGAGCCAGAAGTATAAAGGATAAACAACGGATGCTCTGCTTCTATGGCTTCAGGCTGGCAAGTATCGGCTTGTGCTGCCAATAATGTTGCCCAATCCACATCGCGGTTTTCAGTCCAGTCAACAGCGTTGTTGCCACGTTTGACCACCAATACATGTTCCATGCTTGGGCAACCTGTAGATAAAGCTTCATCGACACTATTTTTAAGGTTATGCACTGCACCACGTCGATAACCACCATCAGCAGTGATCACTGCTTTTGCCCCTGCATCTTCAATGCGATCACGCAACGATTGCGCCGAAAATGCACCAAATACCACCGAATGTGTCGCGCCAATACGCGCACATGCCAACATGGCAATCGCCGCTTCAGGAAGCATAGGCATGTAAATCACGACCCTATCCCCCTTTTCAATACCCAAAGCTTTCAAAGCATTGGCAGCACGACAAACCTCTGCCAGCAGCTCAGCATAGGAAATCTTACGCACATCACCTGGCTCACCTTGCCAAATAATGGCTGTGCGCTGACCCAAACCGTTGGCAACATGTCTATCTAAACAATTTTCGCTCACATTAAGCTTACCATCA
>JAUZQU010000080.1 GCA_030950835.1 Mariprofundaceae bacterium
ACATGAATATCAAACCCACAGGTGAATACTGATAGCTGTAGAGCCAAGAAAGCCACAAGAGTCAAAGAGCGCATGCCGTTAAAATAGCGCACCTTCAGGCTTTGTCAAGACATGAAATATTCTAGCGGCAAGTGCATTAAAAATGTATTATGAATCAATACTATGTACCAATAGTTGTCTCGTTCCTCAACATGTATGCCATTCAATGCTGAGTTTAATCAACGCTGATGATGAGCTTGTTATCGACGTCAAGGCTATATTCCAGCGACCTGACTTAGGTAGTGTATAGATGAGGTTCAAATCACAATCGGATCAACACAAAACCCAATTCAAAACGTGGTGAAGTTCGCCAGCGAGGCACTACAAAAGGTACTTGTTCTTGCCAAGACCAACGTTCCTTAACAAACAACTGCTGCATCGCCGACCAGTCACAATGAAATGGCGGCCCACCAGTTTCCCCTGTTTGCATCATGGATAACAAAAGTTTACCACCCTTATTCAACCATAAAGACAAACAAGCCTCATACGCTACACGCTGCCCAGGCTCTAAAGCACATAAACATGTTTGTTCATACACCACATCAAACTTTTGCTTGGGCTGATATTGAAATAAATCTTCAAGCGTTGTCGTTGCTTGCAAGCCATCTTGTTGCAACTTGGCATCTAAGCTTTGGATAGCTGTTGCTGCGAAGTCCAAACCCGTCACATCCAGACCCAGCTTCGCCAAATCCACCACTTCATAACCCTGTCCACAACCAGGAATCAACACCCTATCACCCAAAGTCAGCAAACCTTGATCCAACCACTTGCCTAAAGCAGGGCTAGACTCACCCCTGTCCCAACCCATATCACCAGCTTGATACAATGCTTCCCAGTCTGGCATGTTTATCTCCGTATTTTTGGTATAAATGCAGCCACTTGTTGTTGGTAGTCTGCATAATCTGGATGTTCAGCAAGCATTCTTCGCTCTTCAAGACGTGAGCCTAAAATGAAATACAAACAAATCACCAGTGTGAAGTGAAAACCATTCCAAGTTTGCTCAGGCATTGCCAATAATATCAACATTGCACCCATATACATCGGGTGCCGCATCCATCGGTAAACACCTTGAACAACAAAAGGATCTTGTCCACTTTTAGCCTTTTTCAGACCCAAAAAGACCAAACCATCAATGGGTGAAAATGCCGCCAAAGCAATCAACAGACCCACAGCCTGAATCAACCAAAATAACATTTGCATCGTACCATCCCAAGCGTAAAAAGGTGCATCGGGAAGTTGTTGTACATAAAACAACCAAGCAGCTGTGCTCAAAACAGCTACAACTGAATACAACAAACGATATTTAGGCTCTGTTAAGCCATGTTGATAACACCATGCCTTACAAACCTGTGCCGCAGTAAAGCTATGGAACACAACAAATACCAACCCCGAAAACCAAATCAAAACAACGCTAGAAAATACCATCTAAACAGCCAACACTTCATGTAATAACATCGCAGCTCCCATCACCAAGACAAAATAACCAAATACAGGTTTGAGTTTGTCGCCATCTATATTACGACCCAAACGCTCACCAATCAATGCTCCAACAATCGACAGCCCCGTGATTTCAAGCAACAAAATCCAATCAATCACCATCCCCGATTGAATATCGCCCATGAAACCAAAAATCGATTTTAAGGCAATAATCATCAACGATGTACCCACCGCCTGTTTCATGCTCAAGCCAGCAAGAATCACCAAAGCGGGGATAATGAGAAAACCACCACCAGCGCCTACAAAACCAGTCACCGCACCCACCAACAAACCTTCCACAGCAATTAAGGGGAAGTTGAGTTTTTTTGTTGCACTAGCTAGCGATTTTTTGCTGGGTTGAATCATGGCATAGGCTGCCATCATCATAATCAAGGAAAATACAATCAATACCAAAGCGTCTTTGCTCAAGTCCCATGTGCCAATCGTGGCAATATGTTCAGGCAAAGCAGGCATCACCAACAAACGCACACTGTACACACCCACAAAAGCGGGAACAGCAAAAATCAAACCGATTTTAAAACAAATCAAATCTTTTTGTAATAGGCATAGGCCGCAAATAAAGCTGTAATACCAACAATAAACAACGAATAAGCTGTGGCCTCAGATGCGGAAATACCCATCAGAAACACCAAAATAGGCACAGTGAGAATCGAACCACCCGCACCAAACACACCCAAGGTCATACCCATCAGTACAGCACTGATAAAACCTAGAATCATCATGGTTTCCATCTATTTTCTCCAAATCATTCTATTGGATAACCCGCTCTACGCCAGCCACCCATGCTTTCAGGTAGATTTTCAATGTTCGAAAAGCCTGAACGCACCAGCATTTTCGATGCTTTTGCTGCCCGTACCCCTGCTTCACAATACACATAAATTCTTTTACCTTTGGGTATTTCGCTCAACCTATTTTGCAAGCTAGCAACAGGAATGTGCAGCGCACCAGGCACATGTCCAGCCTCATATTCTTGCTGGGTGCGCACGTCTAAAAAGACAAAAGGAATCGACGATTTATCGCCTTGTTTCCAGTGGGCATAAGCATGGCTTACCGAGCTATTTTCATAACCATCCGCACTCATCTGATCACCACTACATGCTGTTACTGACATGGGAATAACCAATAGTAACCATAGCAGCCATACATATTTCATCGTTTGTTTCATTTCTTCACTCCTTTTTTAATACTTAGGCATCAATAACCCCTTTTTCTCAAAAAAAAGGGGTTGTGCTGGCAGGTAAACCACTTGAGATGATTTGAAACCACAATCCATATTCGCAGGT
>JAUZQU010000081.1 GCA_030950835.1 Mariprofundaceae bacterium
AAACTCTTCAATATCACCACAAGCCGTACATACCAAGTGGTCATGGTGCGACTTATCCGCACGTTCATAACGCTTTTTATCCGCCAATTGAATCGAATCAATCAAGCCTTTTTCCGCCAACATCGCCAAACCACGGTACACAGTGGCAATGCCAATCGGCTTGCCCTGATCTTTTAAAGTCTGCGCCACTTCGTCAGCATCCCAATGTTTATCCGTGGCATTGATGACATCCAAAACAGCTTGGCGTTGCGCCGTTAATTTCAACATAGCGCGAACGATAATCATTATCACTATCAATTCAAGACTTTTCTTGCGAGCCTCTTTTTTATTTCACCTTATCATTTAAGTTTAGATGGATATGGCTGGCAGGATAGTGACACAAGAGAAAACCAAGCAGCATACTTATGATGCAATTGAATGTTTTATACCCTGACATCATCCATGCTTATCATGCGCTCAGGGGAGAAGATAATAAAAAGTAAATAAAAGTTTTCTACCATTCAAAAAAATGAAGGGAATACTCGCCATTTTTACGACATACACTATCTGTATGGTTTCAACCTTATGATGAAAAACCAAGTGCTACCCAAGTTCCAAGCTAGTCACCCTTGACATTTGACTTTTTTACGGCTAATAAATATATGTATTAGGAAGTATTTATTTACATACAATATCTTTGCACAACGGAAGTATAATGAGCGTCAAAAGAACAGCAGGCTATCAATGGGCATTACGCGTGGGCATAGAACTGGTTGCTGGAGTTAGAGGCATTGGTTGCTTTCTTGATGTTTAGCGGGGTACTCGCCCTTTGTTTTTATTACTTGGCACTTTCGCTGGTTTTTTCCAACCTTTACCCTGTGGTTTCACAGGGTATAGATCATCATCATGAGTGCTGCACTCAAACTTGAACCATATAGATATTCAACAGCAAGCTAAATTGGTCATGGATCAGACACATCAACAAACCATTGAAGGTCACCATGTTTTGCTACAGGAGTTTGAAAAAAGATGCTTTCAACATTGAGTTTGGTTATTCCAAGTCACAAGCTATCAAAGAGATATACCCTATGTCTGTCAATTTTGCATGCTGATTGACAGACATGTTAGCCACGGCAAAACTCATTGCGCATCAAATTAGCCTTAAATAGGGGTATGAAATGATAAATAAAGCAATCCAAAAGCTTAAAGCAGTATGAAAAAACATAAACCAGGAGACCAGCATGATTGCAGCTAATGTTATGAGTACCAATGTTATAAGTCTTAACCTTTCATCTCAGGTCAAAGATGCCATCACACTATTTCAAACATCAAAACTACATGATTTCCCTATCATTGATGATGTTGGAAAACCTATAGGCATCGTTACCACGCGCTCCATACTTCACTTCGCCGTCCCTGAATATGCATCGGACGATCTGCTTTCCGTGATAAAGTATGGACCTGATATTAGCTCCGTTTACGAAAACTTAGCTGCTGTTCGCCATCATACTATCGCAGATGTGATGGATAAAAACTTTATGGTCGCCAAGCCGGATATGCCAACCAGTGCTATTGCCGCCATGTTGATTAACCTCAAAGGCGACACACACAACATACTGATTGTTGATGCCGCTGGTGTTTTGATTGGCATTATTTCCGCAAGAGACATCATTACTAAACAGCTGAAAAATACGCAAACGAATTAAACCATGGATTCAGGAGAAATATTCCTCGCACTGGTACTGATCCTTCTCTTTGCCCGCATCTTTGGTGAGGCTGCAGCTTGGCTAAAAGTACCTCCTGTAATGGGAGAGATGTTTGCCGGCATTCTGCTAGGCCCAAGTCTGCTGGGATGGGTTGAACTCAACAGCATCATTCAAGCACTGGCAGAAATAGGCTTGATTTTACTCTTGTTTGAAGTTGGCTTGGATACAGACATTAGCAAGTTAGCCAAGCATGGTTATAAAGCATCTGTCGTTGCACTTGGCGGCTTTATTGCACCTTTTTTTGCTGGTTTTGCGCTTAGTTATTGGCATTTCGACTTACCATTACTCTTATCATTGTTTATTGGTGGCACACTTACCGCCACCAGCATTGGTGTCACTGTGCGCGTATTACGTGATTTAAAACGCCACCGTTCGCATGAGGCGCAGGTTGTATTGGGTGCTGCAGTTATTGATGATATTTTAGGCGTTGTACTACTTGCACTATTGTATGAGTTTTCAGTCTCTGGTGGTATAAGTTTAAGCAATGCCAGTGAAGTATTCATTTTTATTGTTATTTTTATGCTTTTAGCGCCTATTGTGGCAAAATTAATGGCGCAAACGATTGGTCGATACAGTCAACATAGTAAAATACCGGGCTTAATTCCCACTACTATTGTTACCCTTGTTCTTTTCTTTGCTTGGCTTGCGCATTTGGTAGGTGCGCCTGCCTTACTCGGTGGCTTTGCCGCAGGACTTGCCCTATCTCGCCGCTTCTTTCTTCCTTTTGGTTCACAGTTATTGTTAGAGGATGGAAAGTTTGTGCAGCGCATAGAGCGCTCGATGCGCCCTATTATTCAATTATTTACACCCATATTCTTTGTGGTCGTTGGTTTATCACTCAATCTTCAAGCCGTTGACTGGGGTTCCTCATCTGTACTTTGGATGGCAACACTATTTACTATACTCGCCATGCTTAGCAAATTGTTTGGCGCATTTCTTATCAAAGAGTCCAATCATTTTCGCTGGGCTGTTGGCTTGGCTATGATTCCACGCGCCGAAGTGGGTCTAATCTTTGCTGAGGTTGGACGCATGTCAGGTGTATTTGATCATGATATTTATGCAGTCATGATTATTACCATTGCCGCAACTACAATATTACCACCTTTTATGTTAAAGTGGTTTTATGCTCGCTTTGGGCATCACCTTCCAGACAAGGGGCAATAAACATCTTCCATACCCTCAAGCTATATCATCAAAGCTTCTTTAAGGTAAAAAGACTTTTTTTATTTTTTACTATACACAACAGGCATTTGACCTTGCCAAACAAGCCATAAAGCTTCATCCTCAATAAGATCTGCCATCAATCTTGCCACATTGATTCGGCTAACCTGACCTGCATCAAATATCGCGCTTCTCATCGGAGAAGCATGCAGTTCATAAGCACTCACTTGTTTCTCATCCACCAAACCATCGGGGCGTACCACCACCCAGCTTATCATGGGATGTTCAGCACCTACCTCAACTCTCAAATATTCGGCTGCATTTTCATTGTCTGCATGAGGAGGTAAAAATAAACGTAATAAACCGATTACACACTGTTGTGCCCATGATGTTTTTTCTAAGACATCTTTATTTTTTACGCCTGAACTACCCATCAATACGAACTTCACTGCTTGATTTGGCTTAGACTTTATCACAGCCTTACACAAGTTCCGTATCGCATCGGTCACAAGCTGACGCGGCTGCCCAAACATGCCTACAAAGCTCATACGATGTCCCAAACAAGATACCACCACCTCACAACCATCAACATGCTCCAATACAGCAGCATCACTCAAGTCTAAAATGCTGGCTTGAACCAACGATAGATGGGCATGTGCAAGCAGCTCATCACCCAGACTCTCCGAAGAACGCACAATCACCTTTACCTGATGCCCTGCATCCAACAACATCTTCACCAGCAAACGTCCTGTTGCTCCAG